>CAZSGZ010000082.1:0-13411 GCA_964606455.1 uncultured Spirochaetales bacterium | reverse complement strand
TCCACCGCGAACGGCCTGCCTTTCCCAGGGTGGTGTTCATATGGTCTTCATTTCCGACTTCCCCGATAGTGGCCGCGCATTTTTTAAAAACCAGCCGTGTTTCACCGGAAGGAAGCTTGAGCGTAACATAGTCGCCTTCCCGCGCAACGATAACGGCTTCGGCACCCGCTGAACGGGCCATCTGGCCGCCTTTCCCGTACTGCAGTTCCACATTATGGACGGACATGCCCACGGGTATCAGCTCCATTGGGAGCGAGTTTCCAATTTCCACCGGGGACCCGGGGCCGCTCATCACCTTGCTCCCTGTCTGGAGTCCTTTCGGAGCGAGTATATACCGCTTTTCACCGTCTGCGTACTGCACCAATGCAATGTTCGCGCTTCTGTTAGGATCGTACTCGAGTGTTTTTACAATTCCCTGTACGCCGGTTTTGTCCCGCTTGAAGTCAACGATCCTGTACTTTCGCTTATGCTGTCCCCCTTTTCTGCGGACACTTATTCTCCCGCCGGCGCCTCTCCCGGCCTTAAAAGGGTTCCCTTTGCTCAGCTTTTTATTCGGTTTGTCCTTCGAAAGATCACTGTAGGACAAACTCGTCCGGTACCGCTGTCCCGGTGTTGTCGGTTTATATGTTTTCAGTGCCACTTACGTTCCTCCCCGCTCCGTGCTGCCTTACGCGCCTTCGAAAATATCAATTGAATCTCCGGACCGCATCGTAATAATTGCCTTCTTCCACTCCGTCGTCTGCCCTTTCCTGTAACCCGACTTAGACCGTACGGTCCGGGGTTTCGACTTTACGGTAAGAATGTTACATGCTTCCGGCCGTACTCCGAAAAGGTCCTTAACCGCCTGCATGACTTGGAATTTATTCGCCTTGCTGTTTACTTTGAAGGCGTATTTCTTTTTCTTCTGTTCCCGGAAAAGATTCGTTTTTTCAGTTACAATAGGATGGATAATTACCTGATCGTTTCTCATTACTTAGGCCTCCGCTTCCTTTTTCGCCGAATTGCCGTAAAATTCATTCATCTTTTCTACGCTTCCTTCCATAATCAGCAGCTTTTCGCTGTAGTACAGATCATGAGCGCTAAGGCTGTTGTAGGTCGTGTACCGGAGAAAAGGTATGTTCCGGCCGGCACGTTTGAGCATCCCGTCATTTTCAGGCATTACTAAAAGTGTTTTTACTTCCCCCGTAACAGCTTTCAAAATTGCAGCCAAATCCTTTGTTTTTCCCGATTCGATGGAAAAATTCTCCACGACAACCATACTATCGTCAGCGGCTTTCATCGTCAGAATTGACGTAACGGCCCTCCGCTTCATCTTCTTCGGGACCTTCGTCGTGAAGTCCCTCGGTTTCGGCGCGAAGACAACTCCGCCTCCGACCCACAACGGGCTTCTCCTGCGCCCCGCCCGCGCCCGGCCGGTGCCTTTCTGCCGCCACGGCTTCGCGGAGCTGCCTTTTACCTCAGCTCTTGTTTTTTTCGACGCGGTGCCCACCCGGCGGTTGTTCAATTCGGCGCGTATTGCGTAATAGATCGCGCCTTCGCTCACGTCCGCTGCGAAAACATCGTCTTTCAGTTCCACGGACCGTAATTCCTTATTGTCAACAGAAAAGACTTTCTTTTCCATACTAACTTCCTTAAATTTTCGTTTAATCCTAGTACTTCTTCACGGCGTTCCGTACTATCACCACACCTTTCTTTTTACCCGGCACCGCACCTTTTACAAGCAGCGCTTTCTTTTCGGTATCGACTTTAACAACTTCCAGGTTCAGAATCTGTGTTTTCTCCGTACCCATGCGGCCGGGCATTTTAGTTCCTTTCAGCACCTTCGAGGGCCAGGCGGCCATACCGGTGGAACCAAGCCCCCGGTGAAACTTCGAACCGTGCGTTTTTCTACCCCCGGAAAAACCGTGGCGCTTCATGACACCCTGGTATCCCTTTCCCTTGGAAATGCCCTGTATATCCACGAATTCAAGGTCCCGCAGTTCTTCTATCGTAAGACTGTCACCAACCTTGCATTCCTTATCAAAATTTCTGAATTCGGCAATATATTTCTTCGGGGTAATACCATCGGAGAACTGTCCGGCATATGGTTTCGTCGTATGCTTTTCCTTCAAATCAAAAGCACCTAATACAACGGCGTTGTACCCGTTCTTCTCCTCCGTCCGTTCACCAACTACCGTGTTATCTTCAATTTCTATTACCGTAACCGGAGTAAGGACACCCTGCTCGTCAAACACCTGCGTCATTCCAATTTTTGTACCAATCAGCGCGATCATGATATACCTCTGCTCTTACTGTTTAATTTCAACGTCAACTCCGGCCGGCAGCTCCAGCCGCATTAAAGCATCCATTACATCGGAAGAGGGATTAAGAATATCAATCAAACGTTTGTGCGTTCTCATTTCAAACTGCTCTCTCGATTTTTTATTGACGTGAGGGGAGCGCAGAACTGTATACTTATTGATCCTTGTAGGCAGCGGTACCGGCCCGGCCACTTTCGCGCCGGCTTTCACAACCGTATCTACAATAGATTTCGAACTTTGATCAATCAGCTCAACGTCAAAACCACGCAGCCGTACGCGTATTCTGTCATTTGCCATTATCTTTCCTACCTCTTTACCTGCCGGCAAAATTTAAGCCGAAAATGTTTTGCCCGCCCTTTGACAGGCGGACAAGACTGCTTCACTTTTATAATTTTTATTATTCAATTATGTCGACTACCTGACCGCTCGCTACGGTCCGGCCGCCTTCACGAATAGCAAATCGGAGCCCTTTTTCCATGGCGATATCATGAATCAATTCAACATTGATCTCAGTGTTATCACCGGGCATAACCATCTGTTTGTCCGCGGGAAGTTCAATTGTTCCGGTAATATCTGTGGTCCGGAAGTAGAACTGCGGCCTGTATCCGGTAAAAAACGGATTGTGCCGTCCGCCTTCTTCCTTTGTCAGACAGTAGATAGTACCCTTGAACTTCTTGTGCGGTGTAATGCTTCCAGGTTTTGCGAGGACCTGCCCGCGCTCAACCTCTTTTTTGTCAATACCCCTGAGAAGCGCACCGATATTATCACCAGCCTCACCCTGATCGAGAAGTTTATTGAACATTTCGACTCCGGTTACAACGGTTTTCTGTGTGTCCCGAATTCCGACGATTTCAACTTCTTCACTTACCTTGATGACGCCGCGATCAATTCTTCCGGTAACAACGGTACCGCGGCCTTGAATGGAAAACACATCCTCGATCGGCATAAGAAAAGGTTTGTCAACATCACGCTCGGGAAGGGGAAAGTATTCATCCATCGCGGTCAGCAGTTCCTCGACACATGCCGTCTTTTCAGCATCATCGATGTTTTCCATTGCCTGGAAAGCCGACCCCTTGATTACGGGGATATCGTCGCCGGGGAATTCATACGCGGACAGAAGTTCGCGAACTTCCATCTCCACCAGATCGACAAGTTCTTCGTCATCCACCAGATCGACTTTATTTATAAATACGATGATGGCCGGAACACCTACCTGACGGGCAAGAAGAATATGCTCCCGGGTCTGGGACATCGGGCCGTCATCGGCACCGACAACGAGGACCGCGCCGTCCATCTGCGCCGCTCCCGTAATCATGTTCTTGACATAGTCGGCGTGCCCCGGACAGTCAACATGAGCATAATGGCGGTTTGTCGTTTCATACTCGACATGCCGCGTGTTAATGGTAATACCCCGTTCTTTTTCTTCCGGAGCATTATCAATCTCTTCATACTTCATAACCTTTGTGCCTGCAAAAGTTTTCGCACAAAACATCGTCATTGCAGCTGTAAGAGTTGTTTTCCCATGATCAACGTGACCAATGGTACCTACGTTTACATGAGGCTTTGTTCTCTCAAATTTCGCCTTAGCCATATCTTTCTTCCTCCTTAATGAAATCCTCAGCTTGTATTTCGCTACTAATAAACCTATACAAAACCAAGCCTCGAACGAAGTTCGAAGTCTTGCCGTATACGTACAATAATTAATGTTTTAGGTGGGATTCCTCAGACGCAACCGCGTCTTCGACGACATCTTTACTTTCTGCAATAAAAACTATCGGGAACCGACCACCTAATCACTCCCCGGCTGCCTGCAACGGCACACCTGAACATGGTTACTTTTCCCATGCTCCGAATGATTGGTTTGGCTTTTCTGCCGCGGCATTACCGTCCCGGCATAAGGCCCTTTTTAAAACCACGTATTGGACGTGTACAATACTCTTTTTTGTAAATTTAATCAAGTGCCAATCATTGTTATTTTATCATTTACCAACGGTAATGGGAAAAGGCCTTGTTCGCCTCCGCCATCCGGTGGGTGTCTTCCTTTTTCTTCACCGCCGTACCGGTTTCGTTATATGCATCCAGCAGTTCGTCCGCCAGACGGCTGCTCATCGGCTTGCCTTTCCGGGCCCGGGCGGCGTTAATGACCCAGCGCATGGCAAGCGCCTCCCGCCGGGAATCCCGCACCTCAACCGGCACCTGGTAGGTCGAGCCGCCTACACGGCGCGATTTCACTTCCACCATCGGTTTTACATTATCAAGCGCTTTCAAAAAAACCTCGAGAGGTTCTTTCCCGACCTTTTTCCCTACTATATCAATTGCATCATAGATGATTTTCGTACTGGTCATCTTCTTTCCGTTCAGCATCATCCTCATGATGAGTTTTGAAACAACTTTGCTTTGAAATCTGGGATCAAGCTGTATCGGCCTCGGTTCTGCAGTCCGTTTTCTCGACATTTTTTACCTACTCCTCTTCCCTATGCCTTCGGCTTCTTTGTTCCGTATTTTGACCGGCCTTTTTTACGGTCTTCCACCCCGAGTGTATCTTTTGCACCCCTGACAATATGGTACCGGACACCCGGCAGGTCCTTGACCCTTCCGCCCCGGAGCAGAACAACCGAATGTTCCTGCAAATTATGTCCGATTCCGGGGATGTACGCCGTAACTTCGATACCGTTGGTCAACCGCACCCTGGCAACTTTTCTGAGTGCCGAATTCGGTTTTTTCGGTGTTACCGTCATAACCCGTGTACAAACACCCCGTTTTTGAGGACAGTTCTCGAGCGCCGGTGCTTTTGTCTTTTTGGTTGTCCCTTTCCGTCCTTTCCGGATCAGCTGATTTATCGTTGGCATATATTTTTTTCCTTTCTATTTTTCCTTTCTGTATTTCCTTCGTCTATAATCAATAATGAGGGTCAACAATATCAATGAAGCCCCAAAATGTCAAGCTCCGGGGGTCGTCAAATCTCCGGACTTACTTCTACCTCCGCTTCGTCTTCCTCGGATTCCTCCGCCTGCTCCTGCAGAAGCCTTCGCTGTTCGAGAATTTCCTGCACCGTGGCATCCAGGTCTTCACTGTGTTCGTCAAACAGCTTCACGTTCCGGTATTCCAGCATACCGGTACCCGCGGGAATAAGGTGTCCGATAATGACGTTTTCCTTCAGTCCCCGGAGATTGTCGGTGCTTCCGGCTATTGCCGCATTGGTAAGCACCCGTGTCGTTTCCTGAAAGGAAGCGGCGGAGAAAAAACTGTCGATATTCAGTGATGCCCTGGTAATACCTAAAAGAAGCGGTACGGCAACAGCCGGTTTCCCGCCTTCCCGGATTACCCTGTAATTTTCTTCATGAAAACGGTATTTATCCACCTGCTGTCCGAAGATAAAGTTGGTGTCCCCGACATTTTCGATCTGTATCTTCCGCATCATTTGGCGGATGATGACGCCGATATGCTTATCGTTGATATTTACACCCTGCAGCCGGTATACTTCCTGTACTTCGTTGACCAGGAAGTTCTGCAGCGCGTTCTCCCCGAGGATGTCCAGAACGTCGTGGGGATCGATACTTCCGTCACAAAGCATTTCTCCCGCTTCGATGAAGTCCTGGTCCCGGACGAGAAGATGTTTCCCCATGGGCACGGCGTGCTTGCTCTCGTTGCCGTAATCATCGACAATAACGAGGGCCCGCTTCCCTTTGACAATTCCCCGGAAATTGACGATACCGCTGATCTTCGCTAGCACGGCAGCGTTTTTTGGCCTTCGAGCTTCGAACAGTTCACCGACTCTGGGCAAACCGCCGGTAATGTCCCTGGTTTTTACGCTTTCTTTGAGCATTTTCGCCAGCGTACGCCCCGGCTTGATCTTCTCACCGTCGTCGATATTGAGGTACGCTCCGCCGGGCAGGTAATATCCCATAATCTCGTTACCGCTTTCATCGACGATGACGATCCTCGGCTGCAGCGATTCGAGGGAAAATTCGGTTATCTTTTTTTCAATGTTGCCGGTGTCTTCGTTAATTTCCTCTTTCAGCGTTGTTCCTAATACGATGTCCTGGTATTTTACCGTACCGCCTTTTTCGGCGATAATCGGTTCCGAAAAGGGATCGAAAATTGCAAGAGGTTCTTCCGCGGCGGCGGTTTCCCCTTCCTTTACCAAAAGTTCGGCACCGTTTCGTATTTCTATTTTTTGGTCCTGTGCAATGAGCAGGATTTTGTCGTCCTTGACATAGACATACGCGACCTCGTCGGCGGTAATCTCCTTGTCGCCCCGTTTGATAATTACATCGCCGAGAACAACCTTGTCTTGATCTTTTACTTCTATCTTGTCATTCTTTTCCGTGGTAATTTCATCAATCAGCCTGTTAACGATTATATTTCCCTTCCGGGTAAACAGAATGTCTCCGTTTTCCAGCGTAACAGTGGTGCCGTTCACCTGCTTTACCAGTACGGGATAGCGCAGAGTTATCCGGTTTTCTTCGCTGACCTTTGTTGCCGCACCGCCGATGTGGAAGGTACGCATGGTAAGCTGTGTACCCGGCTGTCCGATGGACTGAGCGGCGATAATACCAACCGCTTCTCCGATGTTTACCGTCTGATGCGTTGCCAGGTTTCTTCCATAGCACTTCCGGCATACGCCGTACTTGGCCTCACAGGTCAGCACCGTCCGGATCCGGACGCTTTCCACTCCAAGTTCTTCGAGCTGCGCGGCGAGTTCGTCGGTAATTTCCTCGTTTACATCAATCAGTAATTCTCCCGTAATGGGATGCTTTACCCGTTCCAGGGTGAATCGGCCGGCCAGCCGGTCGGAAAGGGATTCCACCACCTCTTCGCCGTCCTTCAGAGCGCCGCGCTCAATTCCGTTGATAGTTCCGCAGTCTTCTTCGTTTATCACAACGTCCTGGGCGATATCGACCAGGCGGCGGGTAAGATATCCCGCGTCCGCCGTCTTTAAGGCGGTGTCCGCCAGACCCTTCCGGGCCCCGTTCGTTGAGATGAAGAATTCGATAACCGACAGACCTTCTTTAAAATTCGACCGGATGGGAAGCTCGATAATGTCTCCCGACGGTTTGGCCATCAGCCCCCGCATACCGGAAAGCTGCCGGATCTGGGTCCTGCTTCCCCGAGCACCGGAATTCGCCATCATCCAGACCGGGTTGAAACCCTGCCGATCTTCTTTGAGTGTTTTCATGAGAACACCAGTTAAATCTTCGTTGGTTTTACTCCACACTTCAACGACCCGGTTATACCGCTCCTCATGGGTAATATGGCCCTGCACGTACTGCCGCTGGATCGCTTCGACCTCTTTATTGGCTTCGTCAATCATTGTACGTTTCTGCTCGGGTATAACGATATCGTCAATTCCAATAGTCGCCCCGAACAGTGTGGCGTATTTAAATCCCACCCGCTTGACGGAATCGAGCATCTCAACCGTCGTATACGCACCGTGAACGTTGTAACAGTCCGCCACCAGGGTACGCAGCTCTTTGTCGCCTAAAACATGGTTGATAAACTCTATTTCCTCCGGCAGTTCTTCATTGAGAATAATCCGTCCCGGAGTGGTTTCTATAATCGTACCGTCGAAGGGGATTTTACACAGTGCCTGGTACTCGACGGACTTCGCCTCCACGGCCATCAGCACCTCATGGACCGAGCTGAACAGTTTCCCTTCGCCTTTCGCGCCGCTTTTCGCACGGGTAAGGTAGTTGATACCGAGGACCATGTCCTGAGAAGGAAATACGATCGGACTCCCGTTAGCCGGATTCAGCAGATTGTTGGAACTGAGCATAAGGGTCCAGCACTCAATCTGCGCAGCCTGGGTCAGGGGCACGTGAACGGCCATCTGATCTCCGTCGAAGTCGGCGTTGTAAGCATGACACACCAGCGGATGAAGTTTTATCGCTTTGCCTTCCACGAGGACCGGTTCGAAGGCCTGGATCCCGAGACGGTGCAGCGTCGGCGCGCGGTTGAGAAGGACCGGGTGCTCCTGCACCACCTCGTCGAGGATTGCCCACACCTCCGGTGTTTCCTGCTCTACCAGGGTTTTTGCCTTCTTTATATTATAGACAACGTCTTTTTCGACAAGTTTTTTCATAATAAAGGGCTTGTACAGCTCCAAGGCCATCTTCGTCGGCAGCCCGCACTGATGCAGTTTCAATTCCGGACCGACTACGATAACGCTCCGTCCCGAATAATCGACCCGCTTCCCCAGAAGGTTCTGTCGGAACCGTCCCTGTTTTCCCTTCAGCATGTCCGAGAGGGATTTCAGCGGCCTGTTCGAAGCGCCCTTGACCACCCGCTTCTTCTTGGAATTGTCGAAAAGAGCGTCGACAGCCTCCTGAAGCATCCGTTTTTCATTTCTAATGATGATATCCGGCGCGTTCAGGGCCATGAGCCGTTTCAACCGGTTATTTCTATTAATGACCCGCCGGTACAGGTCGTTTAAGTCGGAAGTGGCAAAACGGCCGCCTTCGAGCTGCACCATCGGCCGCAGCTCGGGGGGGATGACGGGAATAACGTCCAGGATCATCCATTCGGGCCGGTTGCCGGAATCTTTAAAGTTCTCGACAATTTCAATACGCTTGAGAAGCCGCTTGTCCGCTTTAATGCCTTTCTCGAGCATTTTCATCCGCAGGTCTTCGCTGAGTAATTCTAGGTCAAGGTTTTCCAAAAGGGTCCGGACAGCTTCCGCGCCGATACCCGCGGTAAATCCCATACCGTGCCTGTCGCGGGCTTCAATAAATTCCTCTTCCGACAATAACTCCATCTGCTTCAGATCGGTATCACCGGCATCGATAACTACATATTTTTCGTAGTAAAGAATAGACCGGAGAGAGGCTATGGACAAGTCGAGAAGCAGTCCCATCCGGGACGGGACGGAACGGTAGTACCAGATGTGAGAAACCGGGGAGGCAAGTTCGATATGTCCCATTCTCTCGCGGCGGACCTTGAAGTGGGTCACTTCCACTCCGCACCGGTCGCAGATAACACCCCTGTACCGAATAGATTTAAACTTTCCGCAATAGCATTCCCATTCTTTCGTGGTACCGAAAATCCGTTCGCAAAACAAGCCGTCCTTTTCGGGCCGGAGTGTCCTGTAGTTGATGGTTTCCGGTTTCTTCACTTCTCCGTATGACCACGCCCGGACCTGTTCGGGTGAGGCCAGCTTAATCATTATATTGTCAAAATCCTGAATATCTCTCATAGTAACCCCTCTATAAAATCCCTGTTAGAAATGGCTCCCCTGCCGGTTTATCAGCTCTTCATCCCGCTCGGTAAGCGGTATCTGCTTACCCCTGCTGTCGTAAATTGAGATGTCCAGAGCAAGTCCGCGCAGCTCCTGAACAAGGACGTTAAACGATTCCGGCACTCCCGCGGCGGAATACGGCTCCCCTTTTACGATGCTTTCATATATCTTAGCTCTTCCCGTCATGTCATCCGATTTAATTGTCAATAGTTCCTGCAGCGTATTTGCCGCGCCGTAGGCTTCCAAGGCCCACACTTCCATCTCCCCGAGCCGCTGGCCGCCGAATTGGGCTTTCCCGCCTAAGGGCTGCTGGGTGACAAGGGAATAGGGTCCGGTAGACCGCGCGTGCATCTTGTCATCGACTAGATGATGCAGCTTCAGCATATAGATAATCCCGACGAACACTTCATTTTCAAAGGGTTCGCCTGTCCGGCCGTCACACAAAACGGTTTTGCTGTTCAACGGGAGTCCGGCCTCTTCCATCTGTTCCCGGATCATCTCGTTGGAGGCGGACTGAAAAACCGGAGAGGAAAACCACTTATCCAGTTTGAGTGCCGCCCATCCGAGCTCGGTTTCCAAGATCTGGCCCAGGTTCATACGGGAGGGAACACCCAGGGGGTTCAGGCAGAGGTCCAGCGGCGTGCCGTCTTCCATGTACGGCATGTCCTCTTCGGGAAGGACCCGGGCAATGACGCCCTTGTTCCCGTGACGGCCGGCCATCTTGTCCCCTTCCTGCAGTTTCCGCTTTGTAGCGACAATAACTTTAACGACTTCGTCTACACCGGGACTCAAATCATCACCTTCGGACCGCTTCAGCCGCTGTACGTCGATAACCGTCCCGTCAATTCCATGGGGTACTTTGAGCGATGTGTCCCGGACTTCCTTCGCCTTTTCCCCGAATATGGAATTGAGAAGCTTGAACTCCGGAGTGGTTTCAGTCTCCGATTTCGGAGTAACCTTGCCTACAAGAATGTAGCCCGATTTTACCTGCGCGCCGATCCGGATAATTCCCTCTTCGTCAAGCTGCTCCAGGGTTTTTTCGTTGGTGTTCGGAATGTCCCGGGTAAGTTTTTCCGGTCCGAGTTTGGTTTCCCGTACTTCCGTTGTAAATTCTTTAATATGATACGAGGTAAAAATATCGTCTTTAACGATTTTTTCCGAAATGAGGATGGCATCTTCATAATTATACCCGTTCCAGGGTACGAAACCGACAAGAATGTTTCGTCCCAAGGCCAGTTCCCCCTGGGACGTGGCGGGACCGTCCGCTATAGTGTCCCCGGCTTTAATTTTCTGACCAACCTTGACAATCGGCCGCTGATTGAAGCATGTGTCCTGGTTTGTCCGCTGAAACTTGATAAGCTCGTATTCGTCCCGTTCGTTTTTGTTCTTCTTATCGTCGGGATCGATAACGATCTTGGTTGAAGTTACGTACTCTACCGTTCCGGCGCGCTTGGCTTTTGCCACCACTCCCGAATCGTACGCGGTTTTCAGTTCCATTCCGGTACCTACCCGTGGCGGCTCGGGGAACACCAACGGCACCGCCTGCCGCTGCATGTTCGACCCCATAAGGGCCCGGTTCGCGTCATCGTGCTCTAAAAACGGGATGAGTGACGTGCTGACCGAAATAACCTGCTTCGGCGAAACATCCATATACTTAATCGTTTCCGGATCTTTGGTAATGTAGTCTCCGCCTTTCCGCACGGAAATCAGCTTGGATTGAAAAACTCCTTTCTTGTCGATTGGAGCGTTGGCCTGGGCAATGAAGTGACGCTCCTCGTCCATGGCGGAGAGATATTCGATGTCCTTCGTTGCCTTTCCGTCAATTACCTTCCGATACGGTGTTTCAAGAAAGCCGTATTCATTTACCCGGGTGTAGTTGGCCAGGCTGACGATAAGACCGATATTCGGGCCTTCCGGCGTTTCGATCGGACACATCCGGCCGTAATGGGTATAGTGCACGTCCCGGACTTCAAACCCCGCCCGGTCACGGGAAAGCCCGCCGGGCCCGAGGGCGTTCAGCCGCCGTTTGTGGGTCAGCTCCGCAAGGGGGTTGACCTGGTCCATAAACTGGGAAAGCTGACTGGAACCGAAAAATTCTTTTATTGCAGCGACAATCGGCTTGATGGAAATTAAATCCTGGGGTTTGATGGTGTCGGTTTCTTTTAACGACATCCGCTCCTTCGCAATCCGCTCCATCCGGGCGAATGCCGTTTTGAGCTGGTTCGCAAGGAGTTCTCCAACGGAACGGATCCGTCGATTGCCGAGGTGATCGATGTCGTCCACATTTGCTTCCCCGATATATACCTTGATGAGGTACATCATGGTATTGAAAATATCTTCCTTTGTGAGTACATGTTCCGAGACGGGAGGCTGGTAGTCGAATTTCTTATTCAGCTTATAGCGGCCGACCCTTCCCATATCGTAACGCCGGGATGTGAAAAACATCGAATTGAGGTCTTTCTCCGCTGCCTCGAGGGTAATCGGTTCACCCGGCATCAGCACCGAATAGAGGGCCACGAAAGATTCTTCCCGGGTCGGTTCGTCGAATTCGGGGTCGTCGGAAGTAAATTTCGCTTCCTCCCGCTCAAAACAGTTAAGAATGATCTCCGAATGGAGGGACTCGGGGTTTTCAAAGTCGACAATTTCAATTTCCGTTACTTCCGAGTGGATCAGCTCATCCACATCGTGCAGATGGATTTTATCTCCCGCACGGTACAGTTTTTTCCGGGTTTCTCCGTCTTCACTGTCAACGTAAATTGCCTTGGAAAACACTTTACCCACCAGGCTTTCTTTTACTTCCCTGTCGTTGGTTACCTTGATTTTTGCCGTTTTATAGAACAGTTCGATAATTTTTTCCCGGGTATCGTAGCCGAGACAGCGAAGAAACAGGGTGCCTAAGACGCGTTTTTTCCTGTCGATTTTTGTATAAATCAGTTCCCGCTTCTGGTCGATTTCAAACTCAAGCCAGGAACCGCGGTAGGGAATAATTCTCGAACTATACACCCCTTTTTCGTGGGAAAAAATGACTCCCGGAGAGCGGTGGATCTGGCTTACCACCACACGCTCGGCGCCGTTGATAATAAACGTTCCCCGCTCGGTCATCAGCGGGATGTCTCCCATGTAGATATCTTTCTGCCGAATTTCGCCGGTATCCTGAAAAATGAGGTTTATCCGCGCTTTAATAGGAACGGCATAGGTAAGCCCTTTCTGCTTGCATTCCGCTTCGGTAATAACCATGCTGTCCGTATCGAGGGTATAGAAATTATACTCTAAGAGCAGGTCGCCGTTGGGACTTTCGATGGGAAAGACGGTTTGAAAAACGTCTTCCAAGCCCTGGGGTTCTAACGGTTCACCGTCTACAATTTTTTCCTGCTGAAGAAAACGCTCATACGACAGAAGCTGAATATCGGTCAGATTCGGTAATTCCATTACCTCCTCGTATTCAGTTCCTATATATGTGCGCTTTATCGGTTCCTTCCCTTTGTACATTTATCTACAACCCCCATAAACGAAAATACACCACAGGCAGGAATGTTCCTGCCGTGGTTTAGATGAGATACAATTAGCTTTTATCAACCGGACAGCTGCTTTATTTAACTTCAACTGTTGCGCCAGCTGCCTCCAGCTTTTCTTTCATAGCACCGGCTTCTTCCTTCGTTATGCCTTCTTTCAGCGTTTTTCCGCCCTCTTCGACAAGCTCCTTCGCTTCCTTGAGACCCAGGCCGGTTATCGCACGGACTTCTTTAATAACGGGAATTTTCTTTCCGTCCGCGAAGCCCGTGAGTACTACATCGAATTCAGTCTGTTCCTCCGCAGCCTCGGCTCCGGCGGCTGCTGCCCCGGGGGCGGCCGCGACAGCCGCAACGGGCGCGGCGGC
>CAZSGZ010000081.1:0-13421 GCA_964606455.1 uncultured Spirochaetales bacterium | reverse complement strand
CGGATGAAAATTCCTCCCGGGCCGACATTATTGCCGCCGTGGGGAAGGACGGCGAAGCCGAGGAATGGCGGTTTGACCTGGGGCTCCGGATGGCAGCCTCCGAGCTCTTTACCGGTACCGCCCGAAAAGCGGTTGTATTTCTAACCCGGGGAAGGATTACCGACAACGGTTTTCGTCAGTACGGACTTTTGGAAAGTAAGCAGTTCCTGGAAAACAACCATGTGCCCTTTTACTGCGTTACCCTTTCGCCGGAACCTGCCGTCGAAGAAATAAGCTATTTATGCCGGGAAACCGGGGGAAAGCAGTTTTATCTCTATGAACCGGCGGGTATACGCCCCCTGGTGGACCATATGCTGGAATCACGGAAGGGAACGTATTACTTTGCCTACACGTCGCCCACCTATGCCGATTACGGCAGGGAGTATATACCGGTTGAACTCGAGGTAATCCATTTTAAGCGAAGCGGACGGGATGAATCAGGATATTACGCCCCATTACAGTACTGAAAAAAACGATAACAAAACGGACAGGCGTTCAGCCCGACAGAGGCGGCGGGAAAAATGGGAATTATACTGCAAAGGCTGCGGGATTTGCTGCTATGAAAAAAAACGTAGTCTCGGAACCGGCAAGTTTTACACCGATTTCAACTTACCCTGCAAATACCTGGACGAGAAAACGAAACGATGCACCGTGTACGAATACCGCTTTGCCGCTTCAAAAACGTGTAAAAAAATGACGATATTTCATGCCCTCTTCGCCGACTTCCTGCCTCCCTCCTGCGGCTATGTGGAGCATTTTAGAATATGGCGAAAATCCTCCAGGCGTCTTCACGCCCGTCGAAAACAAGGTAATAACCGGTAAGTGATTCCCAAAAAGGGAAGGTCTCCCCGATATCGGTATCAAAGTCCATCTTTACCTTGTATGCTTTTCCTCCGGGATGGGTAACCTCGGCAGATTCGCTAATTGAAAAATTAATCCGCCGGGTCCCCAGTGTTCCGAAATCGTAGTCCTCAAAGTATCCCTGGAATGTTGCAACCAGTTCGTCCCGGCTTACATCTCTGCCGAAGGGGATATTCAGAAAGGGGTCGGTAAAATATCTGCTGGCGGCTTTTGGCTTTTGATTGGCAAATGCCTGGATGCAGGCCACCATGGTGTCTTTGATACTCTCATGGGGGCTTAAAATAGTTGAAACGTCCGGCGGCAGCTGCTGGAAGGCGAAAATCAGCCAGTTTTCCCCCACCGCACGAAAGAAAAAGGTGAGGCGCGACGTGTCGTAGGGCAGATATTCCGCGAAATATTGTTCCGCCCCGGCGGCAGGCTGAATGTCCGCCTGCCATATATTTCTGTCCACCGGGCTTACCCGAATTGTCTGCAGGTCCGCGATCCGTGAAGGAGGCAGCGAGGAAATTTCCTCCTGCAGAAACAGGTATTGTATTCGCGCGTCCAGCTCCGCTTTCGGTATCCCCGAAGGAATATCGGGCAGATATATCCGGTTGTCCACGACTTCGAGCATTGTTTCCGCGTTCTCCGTAAAAAATCCCCGAAGGAATTTGGAAAACTGATATTTTACCGCGTTTTCGGCGGTAACTCCCGTCGGGACGGGGTTAAAACGGGGCTGCCAGGTGCCGATGATTTTCGCTTTTTCTCTGGTAGGAAGTTCCTGTGCTTCGATTTGATCGGACTTGAGGTCGGGAAATATTCTGTAGGCCATGGCGATGAAATCTTCACCCTTTTCGATTTTACCGACATCTTTGTACTGTTCTCCCACAAGGTAATACGCTTCAGCCAGTTCTTTCCGTTCCTGATATGTCAGTTCTTTGTAGAACTGGGACCATCCAAAAACGGGAATAAGGCATACGAGAATTACTAATATTAATATCCTTTTCACGGTCTTCCTCCAGCAAAACAGCGTTATACGTTAAAGTATAATAGAAAGCGGCCTTTTTTGCAAAGGATTAAGAAATAGTTTTTACGATTCCGGTTTCCTAAGCCCGGTTTTTCTTTTATACTGGAGGGAAAATGAGGAAATTCGAGGAAGGTATTGGCAAAAACCGCGGCCCCTTCATTATGGGAGTAATTAACTGTACGCCCGATTCCTTTTATGCAGGCGGCAGAGACCCCGGTGTGTCCGGCGCGCTGCGGACCGCCCGGCGGATGATAGATGAGGGCGCGGACATTCTCGACATCGGAGGGGAATCCACCCGTCCCGGCTCCGCCTATATCGACGCGGAGGAAGAGAAAAAACGGGTCCTCCCGGTTATCCGGGGAATTCGTGAAATGTCCGGTATATCCGTATCCGTTGACACCAGGAAGGCGGACGTAGCGGAGGCGGCGCTGGATGAGGGTGCGGATATTATCAACGATATTTCCGCGTTAGAAGATGACGAGGCCATGGCCCCCCTGGCTGCGGAACGGAAGGTCCCCGTCATCCTCATGCATAAAAAAGGGAACCCCCTAACCATGCAGAAAGGGCCATTCTACGATGATCCGCTGAGGGAAATTGCCGAATATCTGAAAAGACGCGCGGAAACGGCGGTTAGCGGCGGAATCGACGCGAAACGGATCATTATTGACCCGGGTATCGGCTTCGGGAAACGGCTCGAAGATAATCTCGCGCTTGTCCGTTCCATCGATATACTGGCGGCCCTCGGATACCCGCTCCTTATCGGCGCTTCGAGGAAAAGCTTTATCGGCACACTGTTAGGCGGGCCGGGTGCTCCTCTCTCCGCGGATGAGCGGCTTGTCGGGACCGTTGCCGTCCATATGTGGGCCTTTTTAAAGGGGGCGGCGATAATCCGGGTCCATGATGTACGCCCCCACGCGGAAATGCGGAAAATTTTCAACGCCCTCCGCGGCGTCGGGGAGGGATAGCCGTGCAGTGGCTTTCGGAGATCTGGGTTTTTCAGGCGGTCATTAAACCGGTATTAGATGTACTTGTCCTCGCTTATATTATCTACAAGGCCCATCAAATCCTGGTCCAGACCAGAGCGGTGCAGCTCGTGCGCGGGGCCTTCATTATCGCGGTTGTATATGCTCTGGCATTCTTCCTGAAACTGGAGACGCTCCTGTGGATTTTGAACAGGCTGGCAACGGTAATTGTCATTATTATCGCGATTGTATTTCAGCCGGAACTGCGGAACCTGTTTATGCGAATCGGACAGGGCAACTGGTTTCGGCTTTCCTCCCGGTCGAGGCCGCAGCATTTGGACAGCGTTCTCAATGCCCTGGAAATTCTCGCCGACAGAAACCGCGGCTGTCTCATTGTCTTTGTCCGGAAGGTGGGCTTAAAAAACATCATTGAAACGGGGACAAAGCTGAATGCCGATTTATCATCGAGTATTATCCTTACGGTTTTCGGCCACGACACACCCCTTCATGACGGGGCGATGATGATGCATTCCGGAAAAATTATTGCTGCAGGCTGTTTCCTTCCTCTTTCCGAACAGCCCGATATCCGAAGGAGTTTCGGCACCAGGCACCGGGCGGCGCTGGGGCTCGCGGAAGTTTCGGATGCGGTAATTTATATTGTATCGGAGGAGACCGGTGCAATTTCCATGGCGTACGACGGAAAGCTGTATTACGATCTGCCCATCGAAGAAGTGCGGCGGAGCAGTAAACGGATACTTAATGTGCGGGAAGAACCGGAAGAAGTAATCGAGGAGACCCCGATTGAGGACTAGACGCTTTTTTGAACGTATTTTAGAAAACTGGCCGGCGAAAATTATATCTTTAGCCGTGGCGCTGGTCCTGTTTCTCTTTTACCGGATTGTCAATTTGGAGGAGCGGTTTTTCAATGTTCCTCTATCGATTGAAGTCCCGGAAAATTTTACCGTCTCGGGGAATTACCCGCGGTCGGTCCGGATAACCCTCCGGGGCAGGGAAGAGGAAATATTTCACATTCTCGAAGAAGATATAGTCGCATCGGCGGACCTGTCCGGATATGCAAACGAAGGTGAATATAAGGTCCCCGTGGAGATTGAGAAAAAAAACACCGCCCTTCGGGAAGAATCGATAGAGGTTACCGTCGAACCTTCGGAAGTGGCCGCTGCCTTGGAACGGACGATGAAGAAAAGTCTTGATGTACTGCCCTCCGTTTCGGGATATCCCGCTAAGGGATATGAGCTCAGTCAGTATTTTATAACGCCGAGTACCGTTGAGCTGAAAGGTCCCGCAAGTATCGTCGGGGAGCTGGAACAGGTCTTGACCGAAGAAATCAATGTTGACGGAAAGACTGAAACCTTTACCGTCAGGGCCCCCCTGGATCTCGATGAGGAGGTTTCGGTCATTTCCGGAGAGAAGGTGGTGGAATTCCACGGTATTATTCAGGAACGTGTTATCCTGAAAACATTTGAAGATGTTGACCTGATAACCCTGGATCTCGAACCCGAGTTTACCATTGAAAACATCGAGAAAAGCGGTTCGATACAGGTGCAGGGGACGCAAAACCACCTGCTGGGTACCGAGCCCGGTCAGCTTCGGCTTGTCGTGGACTGCAGTGATGTCCGGTTTCCCGGGACCTACACCCTGACGGTAAAGCCGGATGTACCCTTGGGGCTCCTCGTATTGAATTACAGACCGCAAAATGTTACCTATATCATCAGCAGAGAAGAGGAGGCGGAGGAGTGATTCTGGGTATCGGCTTTGATATGGTCGAGGTCCGGCGGATGGATGCCTGGGTTGCCCGGAAAGGTCTTGCGGGGAGGTTTTTCCATCCGGAGGAGCTGGATGACATGGAAAAACAGAATAAATGGAAGGCCCAATCCCTTGCGGCGCGGTTCGCGGCAAAGGAGGCTTTTGGAAAAGCCTTAGGCACCGGAATTACCGATTTCTCCTTAATGGATGTTCGTGTTATCAGCGGGGCAAAGGGCAAACCGGTCCTGCGGCTGCACGGAAAGGCCGCGGAACTGCTGGAGGTTTTCGGCGGTTCCCGAGTTTTTCTTTCTCTCAGCCATGAAAAGACCTATGCCGGGGCCGTAGTCGTTATAGAAGGAAAAGAGGGGGAAGCGGAATATGGCTGAAGAGGCGCAGAGTAAATTATCGTTTTTTTCAAAAGAACCGGTTCCCTGTCCGGTATGTGAAACAAATGTATACCGCGAGGAGCTTCGGACCGGCGGCGGCAGACTGATTGCGGGAGACCTCACGCCCGAGCTGAGGCGGAAGTACGAGCCTTCGAAAAAATTCGGTCCCGTTTTTCCCCTTATTTACCCGGTAATGACCTGTCCTAACTGTTACTATTCCGTTTTTCCGAAGGATTTCGATTTTCCCGCGGGAGAACTGCAGTCACTTTTGGACCGGGATACGGAGCGCCGGAAGTCGGCTGTCGGAAAGGTTTTTGATTTTCTGGAATTTGAGGAACCGAGAAATTTAAAGGAAGGAATTGCCTCCTATTTTTTTGCGATGATGTGCTACGACCTTTTCCCCCACGATAAGAGCCCGACAATCAAGCGGGGAATCTGTGCCCTCCGGGCGGCATGGCTTTCCTACGATCTGCACCGGGCATTCCCGGGAGACAATTACGACTATCTGGGAAATATCTTTTACCGGAAAGCACGTTTTTACTATACAATGGCAGTCGAATATGAACAGAACGGGAAAGAAGGAATGGCCGCTGCCGGGGCCCTGGGGCCGGACCTGGACAAAAATTACGGCTATGACGGAGTCCTCTACCTGGCCGCTTACCTGGAGTATACCCACGGCCCGAAAGAGGACCCGGAAGCAAGAAAGCGGGCATTGGAAAGCGCGAAGCGGACGGTAGCGCGTATCTTCGGAATGGGCCGCGCCTCGAAGAATAAGCCGGTAGTTATTCTGGAAAATGCAAAGGAACTCCATGCCACAATCGGCGAGGAAGTGGAGAGCCTTAAGGAATGAAGCCCCTCCGCAATATACGGCTTCTCATTGCGTATGACGGTACCCGTTTCAGCGGCTGGCAGGTCCAAAAAAAAGACCGGACTGTTCAGGGAGTATTAGAGGAAGCCCTCGCGGGGATGCACAAACACCCGGTGGGCATTACCGGAGCGGGCCGTACCGATTCGGGGGTCCATGCCCGGGGGCAGGTGGCCAACTTTACAAGCGACCTGCCGGGTATTCCGGCGGAAAAATACGCGGATGCCCTCAATTCCGTCCTGCCGAAGGATGTCCTGATACTGGAAAGCGGGGAAGTGCCTAAGGCATTTCATTCCCGTTACGACGCAAAATGGCGGACTTACCGGTATTATATTCTGCCGGAAGGGAACGTATATCCCTGGCAGCGGAATTACTGTCTTCCCGTTAACAGACGGCCGGATGTCCGCCGCCTCATGGAAATGGCGGATTGCTTTCTCGGGACCCATGATTTTACCACATTTTCCGCGGCGGGCAGCAATGTTAAATCGACGGTGAGGACGGTCCGGACCTCGGCGTTTTTTATGGAAGGGCGGTATTTGGTATATCAAATCCGGGGAAACGCGTTTTTGTGGAGGATGGTACGTTCTATTGTCGGAACGCTTCTGGAACTCGAGAGCGCAGGCAAAGGGCCGGAAGAAGCCGCGGCTGCACTCGCATCCCGGGACCGGGACCGTGCGGGCACGACCGCCCCGCCCCGGGGGCTTTTTTTACACAGCATAGATTATGGAGGGGAACATGCCGGCGACGAAGGATGAACTGCTTCGGAAATACTGGGAACTGCTGCATGACGCGGCGGATTATATTGAATGCGGTTACAGCCGCCCCCGGCGGGTCCCGAGGCCCCTTCCGCGGGAAAGCTCCCGGCTGGAAATAACGGAGAAGAAGGCGGCACCGGAAGAAGGGTTGGCACGGATTGCCGAGGAAGTGGCGGTGTGTTCCAAATGCGGTCTTCATACCGGGCGTACGCATACGGTCCCGGGGATGGGGGCGGTTGAACCCCTTGTCATGTGCATCGGTGAAGCCCCGGGGGCGGAGGAGGACAGGACCGGCAGGCCCTTTGTCGGCAAGGCGGGGCAGTACCTGGATAAATGGCTCGACGCGATAGGTTTGTCCCGGGAAGAAAACGTCTTTATTGGAAATATCATCAAGTGCAGGCCCCCGAACAACAGAGACCCCCATCCGGAAGAGATGGAGGCCTGCCTTCCCTATCTGAAACGGCAGATAGAAATTATCCGGCCGAAAACGATCCTGACCCTTGGCAGAATTTCATCCCAGGTGCTGTCGGGGCAGTCCAAAGGGATCGGGGCACTTCGGGGGACCAGCTTCCTGTTTATGGATATCCCCTGCATTCCGACATACCATCCCAGCGGGGTTTTACGGAACCCGGAATACCGGAAGCCGGTTTGGGAAGATTTACAGCGGCTGCAGGAATTTTTTTCACATGCCTAGGTATATCGATGTTGTATTCAATATTCCCGTCAACCGCGCTTTTACCTATGCTGTAGAGGACGGCGCGGTATGTGACGTCGGGCAGCGGGTGAAGGCGCCTTTCCGGGGACGGAAACTGACGGGGTTCGTTATCGGCGGGTCGCAAAAGCCCCCGGAGGGCGGCTACAGCGTAAAACACGTCGAAAAGATAACGGATGACGCTCCGGTTTTCGGAGAGTTGGAGCTGGACCTTGCCGACTGGCTGTCGCGGCTCTATTTTTGTTCAAAAGGGGAGGCCCTTTCGGTCATTCTCCCCGGAGGAATTAAAAAAAGCAGAATCCAGGAAGAATTAATTGAAAGTGAGCTTCCGGGAAGTGAACTGACCCTTTCAGAGGAGCAGCGCCGCGCCGTGGAACGGATCTGCAGCGGCGATTCGAAGCTGTTTTATCTGCACGGATTGACAGGCTCCGGAAAAACCGAGGTATATCTCTCCGCGGCGGAGCACGCCCTCGCCCGCGGCAGAGGGGTAATTTATCTGGTCCCGGAAATCGCATTGACCCACCAGATAACGGACCATGTACGGAGACGCTTCGGCGAGAGGACCGCGGTGCTCCATTCCCGCCTGACGGCATCCCAGCGGATGGAGGAATGGAAGCGGATACGCTTAGGCGAAGCGGTATTTGCAATCGGCGCCCGCAGCGCGGTGTTCGCACCGGTTGCCGATTTAGGACTTATTATTATCGATGAAGAACACGAATCGTCCTATAAATCCGGTTCCCACCCGCGGTATCATGCCCGGCAGGTGGCCATGTACCGCGCTTCCCGGGAAAAAGCGGCGCTGGTCATGGGAAGCGCGACTCCGTCCCTCGAGGCGTACCACCTCATGAAAGAGGGAAAGATTGAAGCAATTCCCCTTACCAAGCGGTTAGCCGGCGGCAAAATGCCTTCCCTCGGAATTGTAGACCTCAAGCATGAGGAAAACAGCATTTCGAAAGTACTTGCCGGAAAAATAGACAATGCCCTGACCGCGGGGAAACAGGTAATTCTCTTTTTGAACCGGCGGGGGTTTTCCTATTTTTTCCACTGCCGAAACTGCGGTTTCGAGATGACCTGCAGCCACTGTTCGGTGTCCCTTACCTATCATAAACAGCACAACAGGATGATTTGTCATTACTGCGGATTCAGCACCCCCCCGGTGTCGGTCTGCCCGGAGTGCGGCAGTCTCGATGTCGGGTATTCGGGTTTCGGTACTGAAAAAATCGAAGAAGACGTATCCCGTCTTTTCCCGGAGGCCCGGACCGCACGAATCGATACCGACAGCGTACAGAAGCGGGGCGCCTTGAAGTCGATCCTTACCCGCTTTTCAGCCGGTGAAATAGATATTTTATTAGGGACGCAGATGGTCGCGAAGGGGCTCAATTTTCCGAAAGTGGACCTGGTCGGAATTGTATTGGCCGACACCGGCTTAAGCCTTCCTGATTTTCGGGCGACGGAGCGGACATTCCAGCTGCTGCAGCAGGTTGCCGGCAGGGCGGGGCGCTTTTCCCGGGAGGGGGAAGTCATCATCCAGACCTTCCGTCCTGAAAATATCGCAATTCAGAGCGCCTTGAAAGGGGACCTGGAAGGTTTTTACAACGGAGAACTGGAGATACGGAAGGCGCTGCGGTTCCCTCCCTTCGGCAGGCTGTTCCGGCTGGTCTTCCGGGGGCGGGCTGTGGAGGAGACCTCCTCAGCCGCCGACCGCGTGGGAGCGATGCTGACGGAGCGTTTAGGGGAGCTGGGGGAGGTCTTAGGCCCCGCCGCGTGCCCTATCGGTATTATTGCAAAAAATCACCGCTATCAGATCATTATCCGCACCGATCGGTTTTCACGGACCCATGCCGTATTGAAACAAGTGTTAAACGGCTATGCGGCGCCTTCGAAGGTCTATATCGAAATTGACGTGGACCCGGTTTCCCTGCTGTAACGGCGGGCGGCCGCGGCCTTTCTGTGTTATCATTGTTCCCCGCCGTCGGGACCGCCCCGGAAAAGGCCCGCGGTTTTGGTAAAAATCCCCGCCACCCGTTTTGCCTCCTCCGGGCTCACGAGGGCCCGGGCAAGGATATCTCTGAAAAAGCGGGACATCTCCTCTCTGCCTTCCCGTCCCGAAAAGGAAAAAAAACCGATTGTTTCCAGGGAATCCGCGACGGCCCGCAGGGACAGCTCAACCGTTTCCCGGTCCGCCGGCGTTCGATCTCCCGGGATGGCGCCCCGGTTCATCCCGGCCGTGAGCAGGACGTAGCCGATAATCTGTACGGCATGGGAAAGGTTATAGGATGGAAATAAAGGAGAGGAGGGAATGGTTACCGCCGCATCGCAGCAGGCAAGTTCGGCGTCGGTAAGCCCGTGTATTTCATTGCCGAAAACAAGAGCTACGGTACCATCCCCGGCGGCCAGGACCTTTTCCGCGAGAATTTCCGGGGAATAGCTGAGGTATTTCCGCCGTTTCCCCTCTCTTCTCGTCAATCCGGCCGACAGGACCGAGCCTTCCAGGGCCGAAGGAAGGTCGGGCAGAAGGCTGGCGTTTTCAAAAATGTCAAAGGCCCGGAGCGCCAATGTCCGGACTGCATTGAGATCAAATGAGTTTTTCCCGGTTATCGTTAAAGAGGTTATTCCCGTGGTTTTCATTGCCCTGCAGACGGCACCGATATTTCCGTCATCCTCGGGGCGGACTAAAACGATCCTGATATTTTTCATACCGGGAAGCATAGCACAATCGCTCGATTTCGTTGACTGGATCCCGCTTTTTCGGTATGTTCAATAGCAGGGAATGTTTATGAAAATATATACATTAGGGGACGAGGTTTTATATAAAAAAGCATCCCTCGTTCCGGACATCGATAAAAAAATAGTGGATTTAAGTTCCGTGATGATCGAGACCATGTACGAAGGGAACGGAATCGGCTTAGCAGGACCGCAGGTGGGGGAGGGCTTACGCCTCTTTGTCTGTCATGTTCCGGATGATCAGGCCCGGGTGTTTATTAACCCGGAAATTATCGGGACCTCTCAGGAAATTGTTCCCTACGAAGAGGGCTGCCTGAGCATTCCCGGAATGTACGCCGAGGTTGTCCGCCCCGCTTTTGTGTCGGTGCAGGCGTGGGATGAACGGGGAAAGCCCTTTACCCTCGATGCCGACGGGATGCTTGCCAGGGTCATTCAGCATGAGTTCGACCATTTGAACGGGGTCCTTTTTATCGATCATCTCGAAGAAAAGAGGAAAAAACGGATTATAAAACTCTTCCAGAAGAAAATGGCCGGCGTATGAAGATCCTGTTTGCCGGGGGAGCGGAGATCAGTGTTCCCTCCCTAAGGTATTGTGCCCGGGAATATACCGTCTCCGCGGTGCTTACCCATCCCGACACGCAGGCGGGGCGGGGGAAAAAGATGACGGTAAATCCGGTAAAGGCCGAGGCGCTGAAACTCGGCATTCCCTGCATCGAGGCGGAAACGATGGATGACGGCGCGGAGGAAGCAGTCCGGCGCTTCGCCCCGGAGCTTCTCGTCGTTGTTGCTTACGGCAAGCTGTTTCCGAAATCATTTCTGTCCCTCTTCCCGCTGGGAGGAATTAATCTGCATCCCTCGCTGCTTCCGAAATACCGCGGGCCCTCTCCCGCCGCAGCCGCGATTTTAAACGGGGACAAAATTACCGGTATTACGATTCAGCGGATAGCGTATAAAATGGATACCGGGGACATCCTGGTGCAGAAGACCCTCCCGATAGACGATACCGAAACGGCCGGGTCCCTCCTGGCTAAAGTTGCCGTCCCCGGCGCGGAACTGCTGCTTGCGGGAATGAAAGGATGGGCGGACGGCTCACTTACGCCGGTCCCGCAGGACGACGCGGAGGCCAGCTACTGCCGTCTTATCGGCAAGGAAGACGGCAGAATCGACTGGCGGGAGGACGCGAAGCGTATTGAACGGAAGGTCCGTGCCTACGATCCATGGCCGCGGACCTTCACTTTCTACGGCGAAAAAAAACTGCTGATTCTGGAAGCGGCAGTATCGGAATCTGTTCCGCCGGAGGGTCCGGCACCGGCAGATCCGGGGAAAGTAACGGGTATAGACAAAAAAGATGGAATTCTGATACAAACAGGAAGCGGGGTCCTGGCAGTCCGCCGTCTGCAGCTGCAGGCAAAGAAAGCCTTGGACTGGAAAGCGTTTATAAACGGAAATCAACAATTTGTAGGTTCACACCTGGGGCAGACTTGATGAAAAAAACAAAGAAATTTGTCGATGAAGATTCTCAGCGGCAATTTCGGACCTTCGTACTGCTGTTTATCGGCATCATCGGCTTTATGATATTTGCCGGAGGCGCGGCGTTTTTACTGACAATCGAAGGAGCGGAAAAGACACTGGTTCCCGATATTGTGGGTGAATCGCTGGAAGACGCGATGCTCACTCTGCAGGAGAAAGAGCTGAATGCGAGAATCCAGCTGCAGTACTCTTCGACGCCGGGAGACAAAGGGACGGTCCTCGCCCAGGACCCGACGCAAAGTTCCCTCCTTCGGGCGGGAAGTCAGGTGTTACTCCGGGTCAGCAAAGGTGCCGTTATCGACCGGGTGGAAAATTACATTGGCTGGGACATCGACGATCTCCGGCTTCACCTGCAGACGCTGTTTACCACCCACGGACCGCTGCTGCGGGTAGCTGAACCGGTGGTCAAGGTCTTTGACGACGCGGACCCCGGCGTTATTCTGGAACAAAAACCGGAACCGGGCACTGAAATTTCGGGACTTACGGACCTTCAGCTGGTTGTAAGCCGCGGTCCCGCAGGTATTTCCACCCGGGTGGCGGAGTACACGGGCCTGACGTACCAACAGGCGCTGGAGCGGCTTACCGCTTTCGAAGTGCCTTTTGCCTTTTCTTCCCGCGGTGCCGAGGGAGAAGAGGAACCGGGAACGGTTGTCTCCCAGGATCCGCCCCCCGGTACGGAACGGGGCCTTTCCGAAGGGGTCGAGCTTGTTATGACGAAACCGGAGGAGATCCCCGAGGATTATGTCTTCGGTGTTCTTCAGAGGACACTGCCCGATTATCCGATTATCGTAGATATTGCCCTCGAAGCTATTACACCTACAGGCGGCCGGGAAACGGTCATCACCTTCAAGCACGCCGGGGGAGAAATAGGCATTCCATACGTGGTGGAAGAGAACACGATGCTCGTTCTGCTGGTTTTCGATAAAGAGATCCTCCGCTATACCGTTAGTCCCGAAGAACCGGAAGAGCCGGAACAGCAGTAAAACCGGGAATTGACATATTGCAAAAGCGGTTGTATAGTTTTTTATCTGCGGATGTGGTGTAGTGGTAACACGAGAGCTTCCCAAGCTCTAATTGGGGGTTCGATTCCCCTCATCCGCTTTTTTATTGCAGCGGCCGCCGGATAGAAAGGGGCGGATTAAAAGGGCCAGAAGCCGTTCTCGTTCCAGGCCGCCTCTACAATGCTGTCGTTTATATCGGTCAATACATCCAGATGTGTCAGTTCCCATTTTGCAAGCGTTTCGTAGAGCTCTTTTTCACTTTTGCCGTCGGTTTCCTTTGCCCGGGACTGGTACAGGGTTACCGCCTTTTTTTCCATCTCAATTGCCGCGGAAACGGCGGCGGCCTCATAACTTGCCGCGCTGATGGATTTCTTTATTTCTTCGGAAAGAACAGTGTCCGCCAGTTCAGGTCCGGGGCCGATGCTGAGCTGTTCGGGAAACGCGCCGTTATCCCTATATGCATTGGAATAGTTTGTTAAATATTCGATGTGGCTTTCCTCTTCCTTTGCCATGGTGCGGAAAATGTCAGCGAGGCTTTCCTGTCCGCACTGTTCAGCCACCTTGGAGTAGAAGGCCCTCCCCTGTATTTCCAGAAAAATTGCCTGTTTTATTATATTCAAGGCCGATTCCGAATTACTTTGCATTGTCAGCTCCTCTAAAAATTCATATTATAACACTATAGGGAAAAACGGGCGGGAAGGGAAGATATGAAGGAGACGCAAAGAAAATGAAATTATACTCACAAGGCGCGGCACAGGAAGTGACGGGCAAAAAACTACTACAACTATGTCTCGGAACATTGATATTCATCCTCCT
>CAZSGZ010000080.1:0-13552 GCA_964606455.1 uncultured Spirochaetales bacterium | reverse complement strand
GAGTTCGACGAATATCCAGGTTTCTTCCTTTTGCGTTTCCAGCGGTTCGATAATGGTATCGGAAAAGCTCAGATGGGGGGTGCCGGTTATGCCGAGCATCGATTGAAAAATGTAATTGATATCGGGGTGTTCCATAAAGGTAATTCCCGGGAGAATATAATCGGCATAATTGGCCGTCCGGCTCGGGAAAATATCGATGCAGACACACAGTTCCAGCTTTTCGAGGGCCTTGTCCATTTTTTTTGTATCCGGAATGGACAAGGCGGGGTTCCCGGCGGTAACGAAGAGGGCCTTCACCTGTCCCTTCCCGGGTGTGAGGATTTCGTCCGCCAATATAACGCCGGGCAGAGCTTCCGATACGGCCGGGAGGCCGCCGATCCGGGACCGAACGGTGCTTCCCATTGCACCCGTTCCGACGGCCAGCTTCGGGAAATTGATAATCCCTTCTCCTACGAGGGTTCCCCCCTTTTTATCGAGGTTCCCCGTTACCGCGTTAATCGCTTCGATGAGCCAGAAGGCGGTTGTCCCGTGGCTCCCGTGGTTGATGCCGGTAGACCCGTAGAGAGCGGCGCCCGCAGCGGCGGTAAAGGCTTCGGCGAGATCCCTCACCGCGGCCGCGGGGATGCCGGTAACCGCCTCGGAGCGTTCCGGTGTCCACGGCTTGACGGCGGCGGCGAACCCCTCGAAGTTTTTCATATATTTTTCAATGCGGTCCTTATCGATGACGCTCTTGGTATGCCCGCCGCCGGGCTGTACGCCGCCGGCAAATACACCGGCACGGGCAAGAATGTGGTTGGCGAAAGCGAGGAGGAAAAATACATCCGTATCCGGCCGGATGGGCAGATGTTCCCCCAGGCTATGGACCGTTTCGGTTTTTCGAGGGTTAATGGAGATAACACGGCATCCCCGCTGTTCCGCGTCTTTCAGTTTCCGCAGAATACCGGGAACGCCTTTAAAGGAAAATTTTGAAACCGCCGGGTTCGCACCGATGATGATGAACATCTCGGCATTTTCGAAATCGGGGATGGTCTGCAGCATGGGAAAACCATACATCCGTTCCGCTACCGCGAATTTATTCGAGCAGTCCTGGGTGGAGCTGTCAATGCTTGAATAGAGCGCATTGACAATTATCATGGACGTGATACAATTTTTTCGCTTCTTGAAGCAAACGAACGAAACAAAGGAGTAATGTATGCGGAAGCGACTACTATCCGCGGCGGCCGTTTTTCTCGCCGTATTTTTTCTTACAGGCGGTGTGTTTGCACGCGGCAGACAGGAAGGGACCGCCGGTGAATCCGGGGCCGCGCCGGAAGCGGCCGATACCCCCTCCGGGGGGACGGACCTGTTTCCCGAAAAAATTTCGGTGGAATACGCCCGGGGCTTTTCGGTTGAATATTACGATACCTATAAAATAATTACGGTATACAAACCCTGGCAGGGCGCGGCGGAGGACTTTCGGTATCTTCTCGTACAGCGGGGAACGAAAATTCCGGAAGGGTACAAAGACGCTCAGGTAATTGAAATTCCGGTAGAGCGGATTATCACGATGAGCACTACCTATGTGACTTATCTCGACATGCTCGAGGAGCTGGACAGCTTGGTGGGGCATGAAAGCTTTCTCTATACCATGAATGACGACCTTATCGAAATGGCGAAAAATGGAAAAGTCAAGGAGACCGGAAGCGGCCCACAGGTGAATGTCGAAATGATTGTAAACCTGGAACCGGATGTGGTTATGACCCACGCTATCGGAGGTGAGTGGGACACGCATCCGAAGCTGTTTGAAGCGGGCCTGCGGGTCGCTATGAACGGTGAACATATGGAGCGGACACCCCTCGGCCGGTTCGAGTGGATAAAATTCGTCGCTCTCTTTTACAACAAGGAGGAATTGGCAAATACGATCTTTCATGAAACCGCCGAAGCGTACAATTCCCTCGCCCGTCGGGCGGACAACGTCGAAAGCAAACCTTCGGTACTGGTCAATTCACCCTATCAGGGCACCTGGTGGATCGCGGGCGGAAACAGTTTTCAGGCCCGTTTTATCGCGGACGCAGGAGGGGCCTACATCTGGGCCGACGACGCTTCGGAGGGGGCGCTGATGCTGGACATCGAGGCGGTATACGAACAGGCGGCGGATGCCGATGTGTGGATAAACCCCGGCATGTGGAGCAGCCTTGCCGAAGCAAAGGCGGAAGACGAACGGTTTGCCGAGTTCGAAGCTTTTCAGGACCGGAAGATTTATAACAATAACCGGATGGAGAACGTGAACGGCGGGAACGCGTACTGGGAATTCGGCCTCGCGGAGCCGCATGTTGTGTTGGCGGACCTGATTAAAATATTTCACCCGGAAATACTTCCGGACCATGAATTCGTGTACTACCGGCGTTTGGAATAAGCCGGTGAAGGACAAGTCCGGCGGAGACGGCCTTTACCGTTTCGGCTTAAGTATCTATTCGAAACTTGCACTGATTGTAGTTCTCCTCTTCGTCTTTATCGTCGACATTTCCGCGGGATCCGTCCGTATTCCCCTTTCTCAGGTGTTTACCATTATTTTCGGAGGGACCCCGGAGAAGGCTTCCTGGCTGAAAATCGTGCTCCTCTTCCGGCTGCCGAAGGCGATAACCGCCGGACTTGCCGGCGCCGGTCTCGCGGTAGGCGGGCTTTATATGCAGACCCTCTTCCGGAACCCGCTGGCTGGACCTTCCATTTTAGGTATCGGCGCCGGGGCGAGCCTTGGCGTCGCTATCGTGGTGCTCTCTCTTGCCGGGGGCGCGGCTTCGAGGTTTTTGGAGGGGATCGGGTTTTTAGGCGACTTGGGGATTGTCGTTGCGGCGAGCATCGGCTCGGGGCTGGTCCTTGTTCTGGTTCTTGCGGTTTCCCGGCGGGTGCAGAGCGTGGTTACTCTGCTTATTTTAGGGATGCTTTTCGGGTTTGCCGTTAACGCGGTGGTTAATATTCTCATCCATTTCAGTGTTTCCGAACGGATCCATGCCTACATTTCCTGGACGTTCGGCACCTTCGGCGGGACAACCTGGAGTCAGATGAAAATCTTTGTTCCCGCGGTTTCGGCAGGCCTTGCTTTGGCGTTTTTCGGCACCAAGCCGATGGACGCCCTGCTGCTCGGGGAGGCCTACGCCAGGAGTATGGGCGTGCGGGTCCAGCGGACACGGACCTTTATCATTATCGTGACCGCCCTCCTGACCGGTTCCGTAACCGCCTTTTGCGGACCTATCGCGTTTTTGGGTGTTGCCGTCCCGCATCTGTGCCGGTACATGTTCCAAGCGTCGGAACATAAAATTCTGCTGCCGGCAAGCGCTCTGGTGGGAGCGATTTTAGCGCTGATTTCCGATTTGATTTCCCAGCTGCCGGGGAGCCAGAGTGTGCTGCCCCTGAACTCGGTTACCGCGCTTATCGGTACGCCGGTAATTGTGTGGATAATTCTCAAGCAGCAGAAGGCAAGCGAGACCTTTATAACATGACAGGTGCCGCGTAATGGAAGAGAACAATACACCGCCGCCGGTACTGCGGACGGAAAATTTATCAATCGGATATACATCGGGAAAACGAAGAGAGTCGGTGGTGGCGGCAGGCCTTTCCCTGCGTCTGCGGAAAGGTGAAATTGTCTGCCTTATCGGCCCGAACGGCGCCGGGAAATCAACCCTTATCCGGAGCATTACCGGCCTGCAGGACCCGTTAGGGGGGGATGTTTTCCTGGAAGAGAGAAACCTCCGGGGGTATGCCGCGAATGAGCTTGCCCGAAAAGTCAGCATTGTAACCACCGAACGGGTGAACCTCGGCATGTTTACCGGCTATTCCCTGACCGCCCTCGGACGCTATCCCTACACGGGCTGGCGGGGGGTGTTGTCCGAAGATGATACAAAAGCCGTCCGCCGGGCAATTGAAAATGTCGGGGCCCTTGAATTGGCCGGCAGAAGTGTAAGCGAGATGAGCGACGGGGAGCGGCAGAAAATTATGATTGCCCGGGCCCTGGCACAGGACGCGGACATTATGGTGCTGGACGAGCCGACGGCATTTCTCGATCTTCCCCGGCGGGTGGAGATTATGAGCCTTCTCCATAAACTGTCCCGTGAGACCGAGACAGCGGTGCTTATTTCGACCCACGATCTGGACCTGGCCCTGAGGACAGCGGACAGGCTGTGGCTCATTTCCCAGGAGGGGGAACTGACCGGCGGCGCGCCGGAAGACTGTATCCTTTCCGGCGCCTTCGAGCGGACCTTTGCAAGCGGTTCCGTCAGTTTCGATAAACGTCACGGAAGTTTTCACATCAACACGCGCAAAGACATAACCGTTACGCTGCAGGGAGGCGGTTTGTACGCCTATTGGACGCGCCGGGGACTGGAGCGGGAGGGATTTCAGGTGGAAAAACTGCCGGAGTCCCTTTCGGACAGCAGTGCCGGGATTACCGTTGTCTGCCGGGAAGACCCGCCGGCCTGGGAGGTCCGGCAGGAAGAAAGCACGAGAAAATTTCACACCATTTACGATATGATAACCTATCTCCGCTGTACCCTGCACGGGAAATAAGCGGTTCGGGAGGCGATATATGCAGATTGCGGAACTCTACCCGGGAGCGGAACTTTACCGGGAGGATAAGATGATAACGGCGGCTTTTTCCAAGCCCCAGACGGTCCTGTCGACCAGCGGTGTAAACGGTGGTTCCGCCGCCGGTATTACCCATATCTGCAACTGCCGGGTGTCCGAACCGGAAAAACACGACGGCCTTTTCGCGGAACACCCGGGGATACCGGACCTGTCGGTGTATTTCAGCGAAAAAGCCGGGGTGCCGCTGGACGCCGCGGTATTTCTCTTTACAGCTGCAAACATGAACAACGGGGTATGGAAAACCGAAACCTACAGGGGCGGCACGGCGGCGGCGGTCTGCACTGCCGGGGCAGCGGGAAACGCGGTCCGTGCCGGCGATCCGGCGTCATATTACGAGGAAAAGGGGGCGTTTTATCCCATTGGAACCATTAACCTCATTGTCGCGGTGAACAGGGCCCTTGCGCCGGGGGCATCCTGCAGGGCGGTGCTTACCGCGTGTGAGGCGAAAACCGCGGTACTCCAGGAGCTGCAAATCGGCTCGAAGTACTCCTCCGGGACGGCAACCGGTACCGGTACGGACCAGATTGCCGTTGCGTTTCCGGAAACAGCCGATCCGGAAGTTTTCGATACCGGTACCCATGCAAAGTGGGGAGAGATGATCGCGGCGGTGTGTAAAGCAGCGGTGCGGGAGGCCCTGGAACTGCAGGACGGGATAACACCGGTCCAGAGGGGCTACGCCCCGGCAATGCTGCGGCGTTTCGGCGTGACCCCCGAGGCTTTTTATGAGGGGGTTGCCTCCCGTCTGGAACAAGCCGACCGGGAGATGCTTTTAAACAATATGGAATCGATGCAGCGGGACTGTATGATTACCTCTGCCCTTTCCGCTCTGCTCCACCAGTTCGATCTCTCCCGGTGGGGAATGGTCCCCGAACCGTGCCGCCGGGAAGCTTTTATCCGCTCCGCCGCGGGGCTGGCCGGAGCAGTCGCGGGACGGTACGGGGACGGAGGGGACTTTATTTCCGAACTCAGGACGGCCTTTCCGCGCGAATCCGGGGAGGCGCCTGCGGCGGAAATACCGGTACAGCTCATTTTCCATGCTTTTGCGGCGGGGGTAAAAAAACGCTGGGTAAAATAATCGGTCTCTATCGGGGAGCGGATATGTCCTGAAACGGCTGCCTCCGCACCCGGTGGGGCAGGGTAAGCCGGGCCGCTTTCTCGATATCTTTTGGAAGCACCTCGACTCGCCCTTCATAGGCGGCGATGGTTTTCGCGGTTTTCTGTGTAATAATATCACCCCGGTGCCCGTCGACCCCGGTGTCGAGACATTTCTCCGCGATGGTAAAAAGCAGTTCCCGGCTGATTGTTACCGCCGGCAGGTTCTTCTGAGCTTCGATTATTTTTTCCGACAGCTCTCCGCACTGCGCTTCCCACTGGGCAATAAACGCATCCGGTGTTTCATCGAATGCGTTCCGGCGTTCCATAATGGCCACTCTGCTTTCAATGTCCTGAACGCCGGTAATATTGACGCACAACCCGAACCGGTCGAGGAGCTGCGGCCGAAGTTCACCTTCTTCCGGATTCATGGTGCCCACTAAAGTGAACCGGGATGGATGGGTAAAGGAAATTCCCTCCCGCGCGACCGTGTTTACTCCCATAGCGGCGCTGTCGAGGAGAAGGTCCACGATATGGTCCTCCAGGAGGTTGACCTCATCAACATACAGAATCCCCCGGTGGGCCGAGGCTAAAATTCCCGGTTCGAACCGTTTCTCTCCGTTTTTCAGCGCGTATTCGATGTCGATAGTGCCCGCGACCCGGTCCTCAGTTGCTCCAAGGGGCAGTTCGATAACGGAAATTTTCCGTAATTCAACGTCGGTGCTGCCGTTTCCGTTCTCCCCCTCCAAAGGGGGTTCCCAGGGGGCGCGCTGAAAGGGGCTTCCCCGCACCACTTCAATTTTCGGGAGTATTTCCGCCAGCGCGCGTACGGCGGTAGACTTGCTGGTACCCTTTTCCCCCCGGATAAGGATGCCTGACAGACCGGGATTGATAACATTTAAAATAAGCCCGAGTTTCATTAAGTCCTGTCCCACAATGGCGGGGAAGGGATACTGTTGTACCTTCATGAACGTGTGCTCCTTGCGATGTGGACCAAATCGGAAGTCCGTAATTCTTCTATCTTAAAATACTCAGCCCCTAATGCCCCGGCAAGCTTTTCCGCCGTTCCTAAATTCGCCTGCCGCGGTTCCAGGGTATCGACGACAATATATTTGGTGTGGGGATGCCGGGACATCATACTTGCTATGGAAAGTGCCTCTTCATAAGGGTCATGTTCGTCGTGGAGGGGGATGTTGGCCTTTCCGTCGGTAATAAGGACCACCACCGGCAGCGCGTCGGGTTCTTTTATTAGATAATGATGAAGGACCGAATACCCTTCCAGCAGCCCCTTGGAGAGAGGTGTCCTGCCGCCGACGGAAAGGTCTTTCAACAGTCGGCCGGCCAGGTCGATACTCGAGGTCGGGGGGAGAATACAGTGTGCCTCCCGTTTTTGAAATGTCACCATCGCCGCCTTGTCCCGTTTCTGGTATGCGTCCATGAGAATAGAAAAGACGGCGCCTTTTGTCGCAACCATACGCTTCTGGGCGCCCATGGATCCGCTGGCATCGAGGATAAAAAGAAACAGATTCCCAACCTTCCGTTCCCGGACTTTTTCATACACGTCCCGGGGATGGATAATGTATGCCAAAGAGGACTCTCCCCGCCGGCGCTGCTGAAAAGGAGCGGCTGCGCGCAGGGTGGCGTCAAAAGCAATGTCTCGAAGTTCCCGTGCGGGTCTACTCCGGATATACCTGCCTTCCTTTTCAGCCGATTTCGTCTTGTTTCGTTTCCCCCGTTCTTTGTATTTTCGCCTACCGCTGAAGACGGCCAGGTTTTTCACGGGAAAAATTTCTCCGATTTCATATACATCCTCTCTGTCGACAACTATCCTGTCCCTTCCGCCGCTCTCCCGGGAATTTGTATTCTTCATAGAGGGAAAGTATTCCTCTTCCTCCGGAGATGCCGTTAGTTCGGACGTTTTCCGGACCTCGATCACCGTCTTATCCAAAGCGGAGGCGTCCGTTTCTTTTTCAATCAATTGCAGTTCTTCTTTTTTTTCGGTATTGCCGCAGCCGCCTGCCGGGTTGGCGCGGTGCGGCAGTGCGAACCTTGCCGCCGTCTGGATGTCGGTTCGCAGTACCTCTTTTCTGCCTTCGTAGGCGGCATAAGCCTTTGCTCCCTGGAACATAACGATATCGGCCCTGTGCCCCTGCACGTTGTTTTGTACCGCTAGCCGGGAGATGAAATCGAGGAGGTCCGGATGTATGGTAACGGAAGGAAGGAGCTTCCCGGCACGGGATATTCGGAGGCCTAATTCCCGCTCTTCCTCCGCGTACAAGGCCGCGGTTTTTTCCGGAGATCCGTCAAAGGCCTCGCGAAGTTCCATCAGCTTGACCCTCTCCTCCGGTTCGGGTACCGCGTGAACGTCGACACAAAAGCCGAAGCGGTCGAGAAGCTGGGGACGGAGGTCCCCTTCTTCCGGATTCATCGAGCCGATGAGAATAAACCGGGAGGGGTGGGCGGCGCTGATTCCTTCCCGTTCCACGCTATTGATGCCCGAAACCGCCGCATCCAGGACGATGTCCGCTAAGTGGTCCGCTAACAGGTTTACCTCATCGATATAGAGAAAACCGCGGTTAGCTTCCCCTAGGAGGCCCGGTTTCAGTTTCCGGTTTCCCTTCCGCACCGCCTCGCTGAAATCGATCGATCCTGCAATCATCTCCTCGGTTGCGCCTAAGGGGAGGTTGACCAGCCGTGCCGGCCGGAAGACACTTTCGAGGCCCCCTTTCGTGCGGAGGGTTTCCCTGCAGCCGTCGCAGAGCAGCCGCGGGCTGGAAGGGGAACAGCCGAACATACAGCCCTTCACTACTTCGATTTCCGGCAGCAGACCCGCGAGACTGCGGGCCGCGGTGGATTTTCCGGTCCCTTTTTCTCCCCGAATGAGAAGACCGCCGATGCGGGGATTGATGGTATTCAGAATAAGGGCGAGTTTTACATGTTCCTGCCCGATAAGCGCGGAAAAGGGGATTACATTCATAAGCGGTTTGCCAGTGTAAACTGGTTTTCAACAAAATACAACTCTGTTTCCGTGTTGTATTTGTTCGGAAACCATTATATAGTAACACCATGGATCATCAGCACGATACTCAGGATTTGGTGAACCTTTCCTTTTTTGTCGATGTGGGAAAGGCAATTGTTTCGGCAAAATCGATAAAAGAGATCCTCAACCGCGTTATGGACCATGTGGGGACAATTTTCGCACCCCGAAACTGGTCCCTGTTACTGGTCGATCCGAAAACGAAAGAGCTGATTTTTCAAGTTGCCGTCGGCGAAGTTGCCGACAAGCTTCAGGGCCTCCGCATTACACCGGATGAAGGAATAACCGGCTGGATCTACAACACCGGTCAGGCGGTGGTAATCGAGGATGTTTCGAAGGACAGCAGATTCAGCGACCGGATCGATAAACTGACGAATTTCACGACCCAGTCTATTATCGGGGTCCCTCTGAAATCGGGCGACAAGGTGCTGGGAATTGTAGAACTTATCAATAAACTGAACGGCGAACCTTTTACCTCCTTCGATTTAAAGATCCTGTCGACCATCGCGGATTTTACCGCTATTGCCATTGAACGGGCGTTTTATGTCCGCGCCGTGGAGCGGCTTTCCAGACAGGACCATCTTACAAATGTTCTCAACCGGCGGAGTTTCGACTATATTATGCAGAATGAAACGGAGAGGTGTAAACGCCACGGCAGCTCTCTCTCGATTCTCCTTATCGACATCGACGCCTTTAAACAGATTAACGATACTCACGGTCATCTGGTCGGAGATGAAGTTTTGAAAGTGACGGCCGGGCTTTTGAAACAGAATATCCGCAAAATCGATTCTGTTGCCCGCTATGGCGGTGATGAATTCGCGGTTATTATGCCGAGTACCGGTGAGGCGGCGGCGGAACAGGTCAAAAACCGTATTCTCTCCGCCGTAGAGAATTACGAACGGAAGGACATCCCGAAGTTCAGTGTCAGTATCGGCCTGCAGACGGCAGGTTCCGACGGAGTTGTCGATATTCTGCACAAAACGGACAGAGAACTGTACAAGGAAAAAGGCCGTCACGAGCAGATTCGCGTGGAAGAGCATCTTCTCGATTTTATCGACGACGAAGAACGGGAAAATACCCAAAAAAATTAACTCCTTGCCGTTTCACCTCCGGTCCCCGTCCAGTCGGTATGATAAAAGCTGCCCCGGGGCTTGTCGGTCCGTTCATACGTATGAGCGCCGAAATAGTCCCGCTGGGCCTGAAGCAGATTCGCCGGCAGCCGTTTACTGCGGTACCCGTCGTAGAATGACAGGGCAGCCGAAAAGGCCGGGACCGGTACTCCGAAGGCCGCCGCCTGCATCACGACATTCCGTAAAGATTGCTGCGTGCGGTGAATAACATCCCGAAAATAGTCGTCGATAAGCAGGTTCAAAAGCCCCGGGTTTTTATCGAAGGCCGCCTTGATGTCCCGAAGAAAGGCGCTTCGGATAATACATCCGCCGCGCCACATCAGCGCGATGCCTCCGTAATTCAGGTTCCAGCTGTATTCTTTCGCCGCCTGCCGCATCAGCATGTATCCCTGAGTGTAGGAAATAATCTTCGCCGCGTAGAGGGCCTGCCGTATGTCTTCGATAAACGGTCCGGTCTCTCCCGAAAAAGATTTAGCCGGTCCGCGGAGTATCTTAGAAGCGGCGGTACGCTCTTCCTTCAGGGCGGAAAGATAGCGGGCGAACACCGCTTCTCCAATGAGTGTTACCGGGACCCCCGTTTCCAGCGAGTTAATCGCGGTCCACTTCCCCGTTCCCTTTTGTTCAGCCGTATCTAAAATATGTTCGGCCAAGGGAGTCCCGTCTTTGTCACGTACCGTTAGAATGTCCGCGGTAATTTCGATAAGGTAGCTTTCCAGTTCTCCGGCATTCCAGTGCGCGAAAATCTCCGCCATCCGCGGATAGCTCAGTCCAAGGAGGTCTTTTAAAAGCTGGTACGCCTCCGAAATAAGCTGGATGTCGCCGTATTCAATGCCGTTGTGGACCATTTTAACGTAATGTCCCGCGCCGTCTTCTCCAACCCAGTCGCAGCACGCTTCGCCGTCCGCCGTTTTCGCGGCAATATCGGTAAAGATGCTGCGGATAAATGGCCAAGCCTCGGGGTTGCCCCCCGGCATAAGAGAGGGCCCCTTCCGCGCGCCTTCTTCACCGCCGGAGACGCCGGTGCCGACAAAGAGAATCCCCTTCTCCTTCAGGTCAGCTGTTCTTCTAACGGTGTCGGGGAAGTGGGAATTACCGCCGTCGATAACAATGTCCCCCGGTTCGAGAAGCGGAAGAAGCATATCGATCAAGGTATCCACCGCCGCCCCGGCCTTTACCATCAGCATGATTTTTTTCGGCGATTTCAGCCGTCGTACCAATTCTTCAATTGTATCAGTTCCGTATATGCCGTCTCTCCCGGAGGCGGGACCCGCGATAAATTGTTTTGTTTTTTCCGTTGTCCTATTGTAAACAGCCACCGCGTATCCGTGGTCGTTCATGTTGAGGACAAGATTCTGCCCCATAACCGCCAGGCCGATAAGGCCTATGTCCGCTTGTCTTTCCATACCGCTCTCCTTACTGACTGTCGTCTGTATCCGTTCTCCACAATCCCAGTGCCGGGTCCGGTACATAAAAAATGTTTTCCCCCTCCGCGCCGCGGTTCCAGCCGGGCTTGAATGTATCCGGGGGAAACCGGGTCCCGAACTCGGCGGAGGAACAATAGCTGTAGTTCAGCCCTTCGATTTCTTCTCTGCTCATTTTTTCCGAACTGATAATAACGGAAAAACGGCCTTCCGCCGAGCCGTGGATGAGGTGGGCAGCAGCGCTCAGATTTTCGGAAAGCTCCCTGTCACGCGACACCAGTTCCATGATACGTTCCGCGCCGACATATCCGTATTTTCGGATAAGCGCGTCCGCCGTCGGATCTTCGCCGCAGCGTTCGAGGCCGGGAGCGTGAATCCACAATTCTCCTCCCGCTGCCATTGCCATCCTTAGACGGTATATACTCTTGTTGCCAAGCCAGAAATTCGTATACTTCGCCGGATCGAGGTGTACGACACAGGTTTGCAGCGGCGTGTCGAGGATATGAACATTCAGGGAACGGGACAAAGCCGCCGCCTTTTTAAAGCACTGTTCCGTATTACCGATGAATATTCCGGCAAGCGCATCGTTTCCCCAAGCGTCCTGCTCAATAACGGTGAGGATATACAGGATGGGCATGCTGCCGAGAAACTGCTTTGCGGCGGTATCGAGGAGCCGCCGGACCGGAGTATCCGTGCGTCCCATAATCCGCTCCATCCCGCAGACGGCGCCGAGGTAATGGCTTTTATCGATGGCTTCCTTTCCGCCGGTCCCGATGAGGATGTTCTTCGTATAATTCGCCATGCCGGTAATTTCATGGGGGACCACCTGGCCTATTGAGACAATGCCGTCGTATCTGCCCGATGCGAGCCGGCTGTTGATCTGAACGGGCCAATCGAAGGAGAGCCTGTTCTCCGATAATTCCCGGATAAACGCGGCCGGCATTCTGCCTAACGTCGTTACATCTTTCCGGTAGTCGTGATAATGAAAAAGATCCTCCGGCAGGTCCCCGAACATCGTCCGGACTTCGGTTTCCGACATGGCATGATGGGTCCCTAAAGCGGGAATGACCGCCAGTATTCTATTTCCGAACCGACGCCACAGCATGCCCGTCAGTTCCCCCGCCCGGGACTGTAATCTGCTGCAGTCGGGAGGAACGATGCACCATGACGATGTGTCCGGGAAATATTCTTCGACGGCGCCGCATACGCTGCGGTTAATTTCTCGTGTGTCAGCCGGATCGAGTTCTGCCGTGTCACCGAAGGCGTAGAAGAGCATAGGAACAGCATACACAGCCGCGGGCTTTGTTGCTACTCCCCCGTTTGTCCCTAGTTGTCTGAACGGGAAATATAGCCGGCGTATCCTTCTTTCTCGAGAAGGGCGGCTTTGTTCTCAATTTCAGTCCGCTGTTCCGACAGGAAACGTTTCATTCCCTCCCGCAGTTCGGGAATGTTCGCGCCGAGTATTCTGACGGCTAGAAGCCCGGCGTTTTTCGCGTTGTTGATGGCAACTGTCGCAACGGGTATTCCCCGGGGCATCTGGACGATGGAAAGAAGGGAATCGAGTCCGCTCAAGGCGGAGGTCTTTACCGGTACGCCGATTACGGGAAGCGGCGTGAGGGAAGCGACCATCCCCGGGAGATGGGCCGCCCCGCCCGCACCTGCGATGATAACTTCAATTCCCCGTTCTTCGGCGCTTTGCGCCCAGGAAACCATCCGTTCAGGCGTGCGGTGGGCGGACACTATCGTCAACTCAAAGGGGACGTCAAACGTTTTCAGTACTTCCGCGGCTTCCCGCATTACCGGCAAATCGGAATCGCTCCCCATAATAACGGCGGCAAGCGGTTTTTTATCCATTTTCCTCTCCTGTTATTTCAATTAATTCCCGCACCCGCTTCGCCCGTTCCCGGAGTATTTCGATGCTCTCTTGCGGGCCGGGACCGGCGGTACAGTTCCCGATGCAGGTGGCATGACCCATTTTCCGGTTGCCCCGGGATTCCGCCTTTCCGTATAGATGAAGAGAACAGCCGGGAAGAGCGAGGGCCTCTTCATACCCCCGGTACAGGGCCGGCCCGCTGCTTCCCGGAGTACCGAAGAGGTTGACCATGACCGCCGGGTGCATCAGTCCCGGGTCACCGAGGGGGAGTCCGTTTATCGCGCGGATATGCTGTTCAAATTGGCTGGTGCGGCAGGCTTCCATGGTGTAATGCCCCGAATTGTGGGGCCGCGGCGCCACTTCATTGACATAAACAGCG
>CAZSGZ010000079.1:0-13596 GCA_964606455.1 uncultured Spirochaetales bacterium | reverse complement strand
TACAGCTTAAGAACATCGAGGCAGATATTGAAGTTTGTGTCCACGAAAATACCGTTCCCGATATTGAAACCGATAGGGGTATAGGGAAGTTCCATCGTCATGGAGCGGCTCTCCGTCAGCCCGGCGGTTTTTTCCTCCCGCGTCTGCCGTTTTACATCGATCCTGAGGTCGTAGGGCTCGATACCCGCCTCCAGTTTGAGCGGTTCCAGCTCTTCGAAGTTTTTCGGGTCCTGCAGCAGTTCCTTATCCATGGACGTACAGCCGCCGAGGAAAAAAAGGCCCGTAACCGCAGCGGCAATAAACAACATCGGTACTACATAACGAATTGGTTTTTTGGTATTCATCGTACCTGTATTGTAACCCCTGGGAAGAGAAATATCAATCAACATCCCCTGAAGTACCTTGAGGAAAACGGATAAAACACGTAGGCTTACTGTTTATGCCGGAACAAACCAAAACCCTCAGCACTACCGACAGTTCCACGATTTTACGACTCGCAATCCCCGCCATACTCACCCAGCTATCCCTTACTTTAGTCGAGGTGGTGGATACGATATTTATCGGCCGCCTCGGCCCGATACCGCTGGCCGCCTCCGCGTTGATTATGCTCATTATTTGGAACGTCAGAATGATGGCCGAAGGCCTCGGGGTGGGCCTTACCACCTGCATATCGAGAATGATAGGCGCGGAAGACACAAAGAATGCCTCGCTCTATTTTCGGACGGGTCTTATCGGCTTTATCGTCCTGGGGATTCTTCTCGTTCCCGTCTTCCGCTTTACCCATACCGGGATTTTCAGGGCAATGCGGATGCCCGCCAATTTATTTCCCGATTCCAGGGCATATTTTTCCCTTTTTATCTATTTTATCCCCTTCGTGTACATGCTGACGGCACTGCAGTTCGGCTTCCGGGCGGCGGGGGACACCCGAACGCCGATGATCGTGGGAATAATTATGAACCTCATCAATGTTTTTCTCGACTGGGTACTGATTTTCGGCAAACTGGGGCTGCCCGCCTTTGGGGTCCGTGGCGCCGCCGCGGCATCGGTAAGCAGTTTCGTTATCGGTTCCGTTATCCTTCTGGCTGTCTCCGCCCGGAAGAACTGGGGCCCATTCCGCGCCGGAAGGTTCTTCTCGTTTCCCCATCTCTGGAAAATAATCAGGTTCGGCATTCCCGCAACCATCGAAAGGATTACCATGTCGGTCTCCCAAATTGTTGTCATGGCAGTGGCCGTTAATCCCCTGGGAAGCTATTCCGTTGCCGCTTTTCAGGTTGTGCTGCGGCTGGCGTCCCTCTCGTTTATGCCCGGTTTCGGCTTCTCCATTGCCGCGTCCACCATGGTAGGCCAGAGCCTGGGGGCGGAAGACCCGGAGCAGGCATCCCGGCTGGTGCTGAAGTCGGTTGGTTTTGCCGCGCTTATCTTCGCGGGGGTGGCGGTGCTCTACTTTTCCATTCCAAATTCACTTATAACCCTGTTTACCGATACAAAAGAAATTCTGGACCTTGCCCGGCAGCCTCTCCGTATTTATGCCGTTATGGCGGTTTTTCTTGCCCCGACAATGGTTTTCGGAGGCGGACTGCGCGGGGCCGGCGATACCCGTTTTCCCATGCTGGCAATGTTCGGAAGCCGGTTTCTCGTGCGGATTCCCGTCTGCTGGCTGTTGAGTATTCACGCGGGTCTGGGGCTTCCCGGCGTCTGGATCGGCATGTGTTCCGATTTTTTCATACGCGCGGTCCTCTTGAGCATCAAATTTAAACGGGGTTCGTGGAAACACATTCAAATTTAATTTTTTAGACACAGCTCGGGTTATGTGCTATTCTGAATATATGGAAAATCTAATTTCCCTCCCGCGTGGCGGATATATCGTAGATACGGACATCGGCTACATCCAATTCGGGTCACCGCCGGAAACCATTAAAGATTCGATGCTCCTTCCGAAAGGTGTCCCCCGGTATTTCGTACTGCCGGAAGTATTTTTTAACTGGATTAAGGGAATAAGCGTTGCGGAAGTCGAGTTTCCCCTCTACTACAATTTTTTCCTAAAACAGCGAAAAACACACATCATCTGCCAGCCGGAGCAATACGACAGGTTCCCCCCGGTGCTGCGGGAAGCGGTTTTCGGTCCCGAAAATCTTTCCATCGAGGACGAGTTCGACCCCGGTGTTACTCCGGAACAAATACCGCGGCTTGCAAAGGAGCTGGCCTATTTTCGGGGCAAACTGCAGCTTTCCGATCTTGTCGAGTTTATCCAGCTGAAGAACAACTCAGTCGAAATTGACGGTGTAAAAATCCAGCTGCAGGAAACCGGGGAGTATCACGTACATCACGGGAATTCCAAAATAACCGCGGTCCCCTCCAAAATCGAGTACGTTCCCACCTACGACATCGGGAAACGGCTTGCCGAGCCCTTCAAGCCGCCGCTGTTCGGTATAACCTGTTTAGGCCCGAGCAACGGTTTCGATCCCACGGAAAACTCGGCGGGTTTTATTCTCTGGCTCAATAAACGTGGTATTATGATCGATCCGCCGGTGAATACCACGGAGTGGCTGATCGATTCCAACGTCAGCCCGAAACTTACCAAGAGCATTATCCTTACACACTGTCACGCGGACCATGACGCCGGGACCCTGCAAAAAATTTTAGAAGAAGAGAAAGTAACGGTGTATTCAACTTCAACCGTTATCAACAGCTTTATACGGAAATACAGCGCGTTAACCGATGTTTCTCCCGATTATTTACGGCAGCTGTTTCATTTTTGCGAAGTGAAAATAGGGAAACCTATATTTATTAATGGAGCCAAATTCTTTTTTTACTACTCCCTCCACTCGATACCGACCATCGGGTTTACCGCCGAGCTGAACGGAAAAACCTTTACCTATTCATCCGATCATAATAACGACGCGGAACTGCACAAGAAACTGCTCGAAACGGGTGTCCTCAGCAAAGAGCGCTACGATGAACTTAGGAATTTCCATTGGGAAAGCGATATTATCTACCACGAATCGGGAATTCCGCCGCTCCATACGCCCATGAGCGTACTAACCGGGCTTGACGCGGAGATCCAAAAGAAAACGGTGGTGTATCATATCGCGAAAAACAGTTTTCCCGAAAACAGCGAGCTTACCCTGGCCCGCTTCGGTATTGAACACACGCAGTACATCGATGTTCAGCAGCCTGAATATGAACGGTTTTACCATGTACTCGGCCTGCTCCAGTATCTCGACTTTTTAGAAGACATTCCTATCAGCAAGGCCCAGGAATTTATCACCATCGTGGAAGAACGTTCATACAAAAAGGGAGAAATCATTATCAAAAAAGGCACTCCAGGCACCCATTTTTACATCATCAAGCGCGGAAACGTTTCCGTACCGGGCCAAAACCTGGAACAGCGGAAAATTTACGGTGTAAACGATTCTTTCGGTGAAGTCGCGCTCCTTACGAACAAGCCCCGAAGCGTCGATATTGTCGCGGAAACGGACGTTAAATTGTACACCATCGAACGGGACAAATTCCTCTACTTTATCGAAGGAACTGAACTGAAAACAATACTTCAGCGCCTGTCACAAATTCGGGACGAGGAAACATGGAACACTATTTCTTCCAGCCCCATCCTTCGGATTCTTACCAGTTCGCAAAAAACCCTGCTGGAATCCCTGCTGCATACCATTGAAATAGAAAAACCGGGGGCAATCCTGAAAGCCGGCGAAACCATTGAAAAGGCATATATTATCCGGAAGGGGGAGATCGATGTCTTCGGCGGACGAAAAATGGTAGCAACCCTCGGCAGGGGTGATTTTATCGGGGCAATGGTAAAAATTCACCGAAAAGAACCGGCTGATTATACCTATAAGAACAGAGGCCCCGTTTCTTTATATTATATAAAAAAAGAAGATGTGTTATACTTCTTAACCAAAAATCCCGGCCTTATTATGAAACTGGCCTATGATTTTACGGCATAATAGAGCATAACATCAAACATGAACATTATTGTCTGTATTAAACAAGTACCCGATACTGCTGAAATCAGTATTAATCCGGAAACCGGCACACTGAACCGGAGCGGTGTCGAAAGTGTTATCAACCCCCTCGACCTCAACGCACTGGAGGCGGCCCTCTGTCTGCGGTCCCGGTTCGGCGGGAATGTCACCGCCCTGACAATGGGACCGAAACAAGCGGAGGACGCCCTCAGGGAGGCCGTCGCAATGGGGGCCGATACCGGTGTCCTCTGTTCCGACAAAAAATTCGCCGGCGCCGACACCTGGGCCACGGCATGTACCCTGGAGGCATCAATCCGTCTGCTGGGAATACCCGATCTTCTCCTCTGCGGCAAACAGGCCATCGACGGTGACACCGCCCAAGTCCCCGCCGAACTTGCCGGTAAGCTGGGAATACCTTTTCTGCCCTACGTTAGTGAGATAAGCTCCCTGGAAAACGGGAACATCGAAGTAACGGCCATGACCGACAGCGGCTCAGTACAGCTCCAAACAACGCTCCCCGTGGTTTGTTCCGTTGTAAAGTCGATCAATGTTCCCCGGCTCATTACCCTTACGGGATGGGTCCGCGCCTTTTCCGCTGAGATACGCCATATTACCAGGACCGACATCGATACCGAAACAACGGATATCGGACTGCAAGGCTCTCCAACAAGAGTAAAAACAATAACGCCCGTGTCGCACTCAAAGAAAATCCGGTATCTCGACGCGGACAGCGAGGCGGACATGAACACCATATGCACGTTGCTGAAACAGGCGGCGGAAGAAACACCCGCTTCATCACCTTCCGCGGATGCCGATACCGAAACCGCGCCGCTGCCGGAATGGAGTAAGCTGCCCCTGGACAACGCGGCCGACGGCGGAGGCGGACTGTACGTCATCGGCGAGGTCGATCCGGACACCCGCCGGATCAGGGAAGTTACGTTTGAACTCCTCGGAGAGGGAAAACGGCTTGCCGGGGAAAGAGGCCTTGACCTTTCTCTCGTTCTGCTGCACTCCGGTGACGAAACGGCATGGAATGCCGCGGACCTGCAGCTGACGGCAGATTTCGGCCCCCGGGCGGTTTACTGGCTTGAAACCGGTCCGGAACCGGGATTTGAAGCTAACCGCTACGCCGCCGCCGCCGCCGCGTTTCTCTTCCGCGTATCTCCGGAAATCGTACTTGCCCCGGCTTCCATGGCCGGCCGTTCTTTCGTCCCCCTTGTGGCATCCCGGCTGCGGACCGGTCTTACAGCCGACTGCACCCGCTTCGAAATCGACGGGGAAACGGGTCTTCTCAGGCAGACCAGACCGGCTTTCGGCGGCAATATTATGGCAACAATCATTACGCCGGAACATAGGCCGCAGATGGCAACTGTCCGACCCCACGTGCTGCAGGGCGCGGCGAAAGCGAAACCGGCGGCCGGCCCGGCAGTACCGCGGCCCCGCTGGTACCGTGTAAGCGGTTTCGGCAATTCCGCCGGCACTCCGGTAAGGATTACTTCCGCGGTAAAAACCGTCGGGAACACGGAAGATATCGTTAACGCTTCGATTATCGTTTCCGGGGGGCGCGGTGTCGGCGGCGGGGGAACAAACGAAACCGGAGGCTTCCCGCTGCTGCGGAAGGCTGCCCGGACACTCGGCGGCTCGGTGGGCGCGTCCCGGGGCACCGTCGAGGCCGGCTGGGCGCCGTACCATCAGCAGGTGGGACAGACCGGGAAAACCGTCCAGCCGAAGGTATACATTGCCTGCGCCATCTCCGGCGCGGTCCAGCACCTTGTAGGCATGCACGATTCGGACACCATTATCGCCGTAAACAAAGACCCGGAAGCGCCCATTTTCAAGGCCGCGGACTACGGCTTCGTGGATGACTACAGCCGGGTACTCAATAGACTGATGCAGTGTTTTTCCGGTTCGTTGGAAAAAGGCGGGGAAGCATGACGGAATATACGGGAAAACTCATCCGGGGCAGAGACAAAATTAACGACGAATACGCTCCTTTTCTAAGCGATGAAGCGCGGATCAGTCCCTCGGTCCCGGAACTGCTTTTTTTTCCGAAAACCACCGAAGAAACCTCCGCGGCCGCCGCCCGCTGTTCGGCGGAAGACAGAACGTATACGGTCTCGGGGGGACGCACCGGCATCGGAGGCGGAGCGGTGCCGTCGGAGGCATCGAGCGCGGTTATTTCCCTCGAAGGGCTGCAGCCCCCGGTAACGGTACAATGGAACGAACATCACCGGACATGGTCCGCCGAGGTCGGCGCGGGATTGAAACTGCAGGACTTTCTTACAATCCTGAAACAGAAACAGTATAAATCCGGCGGTGACCCGCCGGAGGGGCTCTTCTTTCCCGTCGACCCGACCGAAACCTCGGCAACCCTCGGCGGAATGGCGGCCACAAACGCGTCGGGGGCCCGTACCCTGTATTACGGTGCAATGCGGAAGTGGGTAATCGGTCTTACCGTCGTTCTTGCCGACGGTTCCGTGCTGAAGCTGCATCGGGGCGAATGCGTCTCAGCCGGCGGAGTGCTTTCCCTTGAACGCAATGCCGGAAAACTGCACATACCGATCAGCCCCGTCTCGATACCGCCGACGAAACATACCGCCGGCTATTACCTGACCGAAACCACCGATGCCGTGGATTTATTTATCGGCAGTGAAGGTACCTTGGGTATTATTACCGGATTGGAGCTCCGGCTGGAACTTCCGGGAAAATACAATCTGTATTCCACCGTGTTCCTCTCCGAAGATGCTCCCGTCCATACCGTCAGGAAACTGCTGGACGCACCCGGTTTTCCTCCTGTGGCCGCGGAATATATGGACTCCTTTTCACTTGCACTGCTGCGGAAATTTCGGGAGGAACAGGGAGAGGCAAGCGGAGTGCCCCTGCTGCCGGCGAACGCGCGGGCGGTGCTTTACCTGGAATACAACTTCAAGGAAAAAGAACAGGCCGAGGAGGGCGCCTCCGCCCTGGCGGACCTGCTGCAGTCCGCCGGCATATCCCCGGACAGCACCTGGGCCGGTTTCTCGTCACACACGCTGACGGCAATGAAAAAATTCCGCCACGCCCTGCCGGAGCGTGTCAATGCAATTATCGCCGAACGGAAACAGTCAATTCCGGAATTGACAAAAATCGGGACGGACATGGCGGTCCCCCTTTCCGACCTGGAACCGATGTTGGAGGAATACCGGACAACACTTTTGGAGGAACGGCTCGACTTTTGTATTTTCGGTCATATCGGAAACGGTCATGTCCATGTCAATATTCTTCCGAAAAACCGCGATGAGATGGACCGCGGCTGGGAGCTGTATGCCCGCTTCGCCCGCTCGGTCCGGCAAAAAGGCGGCAGCATCTGCGCCGAACACGGCATCGGAAGGCTGAAGCGAAAACTGCTGCCGATACAGTTTACAAAAACGGAAATAGAAAATATGAAAAAAGTGAAACGCATCGTAGATCCGGAGAACAGGCTGAATCCGGATGTATTGTTTCCCGAGGAGTCCGCTATTATTAAAAAAGGAGTATCGAAATGAACGTATCAGCCTTCGGCGAAAAATTGACCAGGAAAACCGGTATTTTGGAACTGATGGAAGACCTTGGAAAAGCGATGGCCGGAAACGAACATCTGTACATGCTCGGCGGAGGAAACCCCGCGCACATTCCCGAGGTCAACACCCTCTGGCGCGGCCGGATGGAGGAAATCCTCGCGGACGGCGACGCATTTGAACGGATGGTGGTAAATTACGATACCCCGCAGGGAAAGGAAGTCTTTCTCGAAGCCACGGCGGAACTTTTTAAACGGGAATACGGCTGGAATATAACGGCTGAAAATGTAGCGGTTACAAACAGCAGCCAGACAGCCTTCATGATTTTATTCAACATCTTCGCCGGGACCGATAAAGACGGCAGTCTGAAAAAAATTCTCTTCCCGCTCATGCCGGAATACGTAGGGTATGCCGACCAGGTGATGACCGAAGGGGCCCTCCGAGGCATTCCCGCCCGTATTGAAGAGTTCGACGACCATACGTTTAAATACAGGGTCGATTTTGACGCTCTAAACGTAACCGCTGATACGGGAGCAATCTGTGTTTCCCGGCCCACGAACCCTTCCGGCAACGTTCTTACCGACGGAGAAATCCGGAAACTCGCCGGCTTAGCGGAAAAACATAATATTCCGCTCCTTATCGACAACGCCTACGGCACCCCCTTTCCGAACATCCTGTTTACCGAAGCCAACCCTTTTTGGAACGAACAGGTGGTTGTTTCCATGAGTCTGTCAAAAATCGGGCTTCCTTCCACCCGGACGGGCATTATCATTGCAAAGAAAGAGATCATTTCCGCCCTGTCCGCGGCAAATGCCGTCATCAGCCTATCCTGCGGCACCCTCGGGCAGATGCTTACCCTTCCCCTCATTCAAAGCGGAAAAATTCTCAGCTTGAGCAGGGACATCGTCCAGCCCTATTACAGGGAAAAGTCGATTGCCGCCCAGCAGTGGGTCCACGAAGCCTTTGCGGGACAGGACTACGGCGTTCATAAGAGCGAGGGGGCCATTTTTCTCTGGCTGTGGTGTAAAAACCTTTCCATTACGACAAAAGAACTGTACGAAATTCTCAAAAAACGGAAGGTACTCGTTATTCCGGGGAAGTATTTTTTCTACGGCCTCGATACACCCTGGGAACACCGGGACCAGTGTATCCGGATTAACTATGCCCAGCCCGCCGATGATGTGCGGCGGGGAATAGAAATTATCGCGGAAGAGACGGCGCGGTACGCGAAATAAACCCGACAGGCAGCTGTTGCAGCCGGGACCGTTATTCCGTCGGGACTGAATCCCAAAAAATAATTTTTTCCGCCCCTTTGCGGAGCTTGCCGTGCCGTTCCGTGTCCGGTTCTTCCGCGGGATACCCGATAGGCAGCAGGACTGCCGCTTCCATCCCCTTCGGCAGATCGAGTATCTTGGCCAGCTCCATACTGTTAAAATTGCACACCCAGCAGGTCCCCAAACCGAGTTCTTCGGCGGCCAGGGTCATATGATCGGCGGCAATGGCGACATCGATATCGCAGTGGTCTTTCCCGTCGGCACGCATCCACGCTTCGCCGTGTACGCCGCAGATAATAATGACTGCAGGCGCCTTCCGGATCCAGTCCCGCTTGTAACTTGCGCAGACATCGGCTTTCATTTTTTCATCCTGCACCACAATAAAGCGCCAGGGCTGAAAATTCACCGCCGACGGAGCAACTCGGCCGGCTTCCACTACCTGCTCCAGTTTTTCCCGTTCCACCGGCTTATCTTCATATTTCCGCACCGAAAAACGGCGCTTTGCATGATCTAAAAAGTTCATGTTGTCCTCCGTAGCCATTGTAACAGGAAAAGGATGAAAGGAAAACTTCCCGCTACGGTGTTGAAATATTGTATTCTTCGGGTAAAACGGCTATCTCCAAATCGTTGTCGCCGGTACCGTCTTTGAAAAGAAGCAGGAACAGACTAGGTCCTTTCTGAAGGGGATATGGTATCCAGTGCCAGCAGCCGGGTTTCAAAAGCACTGCCTGAGACTGCCGGATGGTAAACACCCGTACATCATCTAACGACAGTATTTCCGGATTAGCGGACGGCGCTGCAACACAGAGGAGGGAATCACCGGAAAGGGCGCACAGCATTTCCGGGGTCTCCAGATGCCGCTCCAATTTTTTAAGGATAAACGGTCTGTATTTACAGACAAGGTTTGCGAACATTTCACTGCCGCTTAATTCTTCCGCGGAAACAACCGGATAAAATGCAAAATGGGATTCATCAGCGGCAGCAACGGCATCTCCGGGCGGAGCTATTATTGTGCCGTAGGGTCCGAAACCTTCTTTCGTCAATTCACGAGGCTTGAGCAAACTCATGTGTTTACCTGTACAATAACTTTCATCGTTTTATCACCCATTTCCTCAATCTGTTTGTATGCCCGCATGTAGTTTTCAAAAGGAAAACGATGCGTTATAAGGGGTTGAAGATTGATTTTTCCCGCCTCTATCAGCTTAATAGCAGTACGAAAATCCTCTATTACATACCGGGCGGTACCAATAATCGTAAGCTCTTTTTCCTGGGTCAAATTGATATCCATCGATATTTTTCCAGGAAATACACCGATAACAGCGATACTTCCTCCTTGTCGAATGAGTTCTATCCCTAAGTCCATGGTTGTATTGACACCGGCACAGTCTATTACAAGACCCGGCCCTTCAGGACCAAAAAATGCCGATATTTGTTCCCGGAAGTTTGGGGCGGAAGTATTCACCGTACCTTCAATACCGCATTCTTTCGCCTTCTGTAAACGAAATTCGTTTATGTCCGCAATCATGAGCTTTTGAACCCCCAAACCTCGAAAGACCTGTGCCGTTAGATTGCCCACCGGACCTGCGCCGAAAACAAGGGCTTCCTGCTTGTCGAGATGCTGGATCTTTTTCGCCGCCCCGACTCCCACGGCTGTAGGTTCAATCATTGCACCTTCATCAAAGCTGATACGCTCCGGCAGAGGAACGATTTTCTCAGCCGGAAGAACAAAATAATCGGAAGCGGTCCCGGTTGTCTGAAATCCGAGGACCTTTAAGTTTTTACAGATATTCGGCATTCCGTGTGTGCAGGGATAACAGGACCCGCAGGATACCTGCGGTTCCAGGGTAATTCTGTCTCCCTCTGCTACATTCGTAACACCGGATCCGACTTTATCGACTACCCCGGATACTTCGTGCCCTTGCACCAAAGGATAGGATACATAGGGGTGCTCTCCTTTATAGACGTGGATATCGCTGCCGCATACGCCGATACTCATAACCTTTATCCGGACCGTTCCCGGCCCTGGTTCGGGTACTGCCGTTTCATTAAAGGTAATCGTGCCGGGTTCGTTCATTATTGCCTGTCTCATTCTAAACCTCTCCTTGCTGCCGTTTTATTGGGCGGTCCAACCGCCGTCTATAGGAATAAAAGCGCCGGTTATAAGCTCCGAGGCGGGAGAGGCAAGGAATTCAACCAGCCCCGCTACGTCTTTGATCGTACCGACCCTTCCGATCGGCAGCTTCGATAAAATGTTTTCCCGGAATACAGGATCATCCAGACGCTCCGCCGTCCCGGGAGTTTTGATAAATGTTGGTCCGATGGCATTTATCGTTACCCCTTTGCCCGACCATTCGAGGGCAAGGACCTTTGTCAGCATATTTACACCCGCTTTCGAAGCGCAATATACGGCTTCCTCCGGTATCCCCACGATGCTCGCCTGAGAGCTCATGTTAATAATCCTGCCGTATCCCTGTTCGAGCATGATGCGCCCCGCGGACTGACAACAGAAAAATAAGCCCTTTAAATTAAGAGACATCATATTGTCCCAGTATGCCTCGTCGATTTCGGTCGCCGGAACGGGAGCTCCCAGACCGGCGTTGTTCACTACGATGTCTATTCTGCCGAACTGCTCTTTTACCTGCCCGAAGGCCGAATCTATTGTTCCTACATCCCGGACATCGAGAAACAACGGAAAGGCGATTCCTCCTTCATCGTTGATCTCGGCGGTAAGCTGCTCCAGCAGGTCCATGCTTCGCGCGGCAACCGCGACCCTTGCCCCGGCGTGGGCCAGGGCTTTGGCAATTCCATATCCGATTCCTTTACTGGCGCCGACAACGAGGGCGGATTGACCTTCAATCGATAAATTGGGATATTCCACGATCACGCCTCCCAGGTTTTAAGGAATTGCCCGATCCTCTCATTGAGCGTTTGCAGATCATCCGTACTGATATCTACATATCCGCCCCGGGCGTTCTCGGCGGCCTGTTTTTCGTTCCTTGCACCGATAAGCACATGACTGATACCGCGCTGGGAGGCGGTCAGAGCAATCATGAGCTGAGGGATTGTGCAGCTGTATTTTTCGGCGGTCGGTTTGAATTCTTCCAAAAGGGACTGAACTTTTTCCCGGTTTTCCGGAGTGAATTTCGGATCTCCTTTCCTCATATCACCCTCATCGAAACTGCGTTCGGGAGACAATTTTCCCGTTAAAAGCCCCTGTTCGAGGGTAAAATAACTGAGGATGGAAAGCTTATTTTCCACGCAGTAATCGATTATGCCGTTTTCCGCGATTCCCGGGTCAAGCAGACTGAATTTTTCCTGTGCTGAACCGATACCCGAACCGTACTGTTTTAGGTGGTCTACGGTAATGTTTGAAACTCCAATTGCACGTATCTTCCCCTCATCTTTCAGCTTCAGCAATGCTTCCATCGTATCTTCGATCGGAGTTGTCGCGTCCTGCCAGTGGGTTTGATATAAATCGACATAATCGGTGTTCAGTCTCCGGAGACTTTTCTCCAGTTCCGTCCGGATCATTTCCGGCCGTTGATTTTTATAAACTTTATAGCTAGACGGTTCGTCAGTCGGTCCCAAATCACTTGCATGGGTAAAAAATTCACCTTCTTCTTTATCCCAGACGAGGCCGCACTTCGTAGCGATCAATACCTTGTCCCGTTTATCCTGAACGGCCTTTCCCACGACCTTTTCGGACAATCCGAAACCGTATATAGGCGCGGTATCGATCAGATTCACCCCGGCATCGATACTTGCATGAATAGCCGCGATAGATTGCTCTTCCTGCGCTCCGCCCCAAAACCATCCGCCGATGGCAAACGTGCCTAATCCGACGACGGAAGCCATTATTCCGCTCGTACCTAATTCTCTGTATTTCATCGTATCACTCATTTTTTCCTCCTGTTTTTCGAGTTATGCTTTTGAGGGTAATTGTATGAAAGATTCATATTTTCGAACATCCAGTACAGCGATTCCTTTCCAGGCGGCAAACTCATTCAGCTCATCCCTAAAAGATCCGTAGACTGCCGGATAGTGATGATTCACCCGTTCCGTTATTATGGTATTCATTAAATCCTCCAGCGAAACCGGAGAGCCGTTTAATGACAGGTTGCCGACCCATCCCGTACTGCCGTGATATCCTTTCTTCTCCGAAAGGATTTCTCCCGTCAGAATGAAAAGATTATCAAAACTGTTATTCATCGTCGCAACCGTTATCCTTCCCGGACGGAACTGCATATTCGCAACCACGCCGTCTCCGTTCCACTCCTCACCCCGGTAACATCCGATATTAAAATGCCGGTCCCAGGTCAGTCCTTTCGGGCCGGCCCAGCACTGGGGTGCGACACCGCAGTGCCACAGATTGATACTTTCATCTGATTCATCGAAAGCAACGAGATCGTTGAGAGAAGACTTCCCGCCGCTCATAGCGTTGAACATGATCATGTTAACAACCGCCGGAATATCGCCTTCGCAGGCCGATACGAACCCGTCCTCATTGAGACGGCTCATCACACCGCACACTGCGATACCGTATTTTTCCTGAAACCGGGACCAGCAGCTTATTCCGAGGGCCGTATAGCCGAATTCATCAATAAAATCTGTAAAGGCCCTGTATAACCGTCCCGCTTTCAGCAGCTGCTCCGGGGAGAGCGCATCGGCCGTCTTCGTATCCGAGCCCGTCAGTTTATCGAGACCCTCTTTTGCTTCCCGTTCGGAATATGCCTCGCCTCGGTCGATTATTTCTTCGACGGTATGACGCGTCTGAAGCCTGCTCCCGATTTTATATTCAAGAAGCCGCTC
>CAZSGZ010000078.1:0-13657 GCA_964606455.1 uncultured Spirochaetales bacterium | reverse complement strand
CCCTTGTAATTTTCAACGATATCAGCCAGCGGCGCTTCTGGATTCAAGCATAATACGAGGTCAAATTTCTTATTCGATTGAAAACCATTTGCATGATCTAGCGGATGATCATCTCGTCGATCATGCTTTCGGGCATTTCCACTATCATTTCGAGTATTATAATTCAGAATTTCAGACTTTTTCGAAGCGCTAACAATCGTCTCAATGTCAGGCTCGATTTCAGCCGTCAGAATGAGTATGTCTTTATCGCGAATCAGCGGATGGATGGACTTGAAAATATGTTCCCGGACACACTGTATCTTGTTTTGAACAATCTTCGAGGCTCTCGACTGATATTTAAGTATATCTTCGGCTTTTTTCTGCCGTTCCGACACGTCGGGGTCTTTTACAAGATGCGCATACCGTAAATGAATTTGTTTCGCCGTTTGATAAAACGCGTTTTTATCCCGGATCCGCTTTGATCCGTGGCTTTTCCGTGTCGTATAAGCCGCCGTGACGCGGTCGATGTGAAGAAAATCAAAATGCATGGCCATCCGAATCCAAAGATCCCAGTCTTCATGTACATCGAGAGACTCATCAAAAGATCCTGAATGGTCAATTACATCTTTCCGGTGCATCACCGTGAGAGTTGGTATGAAATTTCCAACCAACAACTCATCTTTGTCAAAATCCCGGTTGAATGCGATCTCTTTTCCAATGGTGACGTATCTATCCGACACCCAGTGCTCAATGACCTCATGGGCATTGGTGAAAGCAATATGATATCCAAAGCTTTCCAGATAGCCGACAAGCGTGCTCAGATGATCCGGATAGTAGATGTCGTCATCATCCAGGTACGCAATATATTTTCCACTTGCCGCGTTCAAACCGGCGTTCCGAGCCGCTGAAACCCCCATTGAATGCTCATGCCGGATGTATTTCAATTCAAATCTTGAATCAATGCTTTCCAACCGGTCCCTTACATCCGTACCCCCATCATTGATAACGATGACCTCAATGGCCGGATAGGTCTGATCGATAACGCTTTGAACCGCTTTTCCCAGCATCTCCGGCCGATTCAGGGTCGGAATAATCACGCTGACAAGCGGCTTTTCCTGGATGGATGGCATCTTTTGATCATCGTTCAGCTCGCGGGAGGTGTTTTCCGTTTGTTTAGCCGGCTCATCAACAACGGCATAATTGGAAGCATTTTGAATGAGCGCCTGAATGGCACCGGACCGTTTGATAACCCCGCAATTGGATAATACAAACCCTTCCGCATAGGATACCTGGTCAGGCAGCGTAAAGCTCCGGTAACGGTTTAATGCACAACATGCTTCTCCGTAGGGCAACTGACTGATCTGGCTTGCATAGACATCGATAGCCCTTTGTTTCAGAAAATTAACGGAAGTGATATCGACCAGCGTGTTTACCATGAGCGGCTGATTGACTTCATAAAACGCAACCTGACAATCGTTTGCGGTGACCCGCAACGCATTTTCAACCGCGGCCGCCGTCGCCCGATGATCGGGGTGAAACTCAAGATGAGAAGGCACATAAATCAGCTCCGGCGCATAACTTTCAATCAGGCCGGCAACTCTACAAGACAGCTCCCCCAATGACCGGGCAAGACCGCGATCCTCGAATTCCCAAAAGTCATAATCCTCTACTCCCAAGACCTTACAGGCTTGAGTCGCTTCCTCCCGGCGGATCCGCTTGCATGCTTCCGGGTCGTCCGATGGATCGGCTCCCCCCTTGGATCCATCCGTGATAAAGACGACTTTAACGGCATCCCCCGCCCGGCAATGAAGCGCAATGGCCCCCCCACAGCCCAGCGTCTCGTCGTCCGGGTGGGGTGCCAAGACCAGTGTCCGCTTTCCCGTAAGGGTTGAAGGATGAAAGGGTATGAGATCGCTTTCTTCGCGCAAAATCAAAGATGCATCAACCTGAAATGGGTTACGGCCGGAATCCTGAACGAAACGAAAGAATCGTGATCAAAGTCTCCACTCATGCTCCAAGTATACAATCCCGATGGTCTCGGACATTTTTCGGACCGTGATCTTCTGAGAAAATTTAATGTCGAAGATATGCAATCCGGATTCATCGAGCAGCGCGGCAAACGCCTGATAGGCTCCCCCGATCAGAATGATATCCGGGAAAAGCACTTCGATGGTTTTACCACCTTCAATGCTAATAGGCTGAAAGCCTTCACGCTTTGTCGATATCCCAAAAAGGGCCTCGTCTGAAATGCTCCTGAAGCCTACGCCGATATGAAAAGCCCGTTCTTCCGTGCTTTCGACCGACATGACCACTTTAAGAGTATCTCCCCGCCTTACCTCCGTCACCTGCTCATTGTTTTGATCCGTTACCACGATCTCTTTGATTCTGGCCAGATGATCGGTTTGCGCATAGGGCAAGGAATCATCTTCCCCGACGTTTTCCAGACACCAGTTTTCATATTGACCGACGATAATGTCTTTATTCCCAAGTGACTGTATCCGCCCATCGTGAAGCCACATGGCCTTGTCGCAAAGCTCCGTGACATGATACATGCTGTGGCTGCAGAAAATGATGGTCTTGCCACTCTTCCGAAACTCGATCATCCGCTCAATACACTTCTTCTGAAACCGCTGGTCCCCGACGCTCAATGCCTCGTCAATAATTAAGATTTCCGGATCAACGCTGGTCGCGATGGAAAAGCCAAGCCTGACATACATGCCCGATGAATAGGTGTTAACGGGCTGATCGATAAAGTCATTTAATCCGGAAAAAGCGATGATTTCAGATTCGCGCTGATGAATTTCAAATTCCGGGATGCCGAGCAATGAAGCGTTTAAATAGATATTCTGCCTGCCGGTGAATTCAGGATGAAACCCCGCCCCCAACTCCAGCAATGCCGCCAATCGTCCATGACTCCGGACTTCTCCGCTCGTCTGCCGAATGGTCCCGGCCAGAATTTTCAATAAGGTGCTCTTCCCGGAGCCGTTGCTTCCGATGATTCCCAGCGCCTCGCCCTTGAACACCGAAAAGGACAGGTCGTTTAGCGCGGAAATGGGCCGATGGTAGGGTTTTTTGAAAACAAACTCTTTTATTCGATCCGTCGGTTTCCCATAGATTTTGTAAATCTTGGATACATTTTCGAATTCAACCGAGTACATTGGTCTTATAACAGATCACCATCGGCCATCGTGTAATACATCCGTGATGTAACGATGTCGAAATCGACACCATCGTCAAAACTTCGGCCCGTCGGAACAAACCCATAAGGCTCCTTTTCCTTTTGAAAACCGAGATCAGCTAAGACTTCGGCGATGAAATGGTTTTCCGGCATCCAGGTTTGAATCCGCCTGACTTGTCGTCCTGACAGCGCAATTTGCAGTTTTTTCAAAAAAGAGGCGATGAGGGCGGTATCCGGTTCGATGAAACAATCAACCATGGTCGCAACCCCGCCGTCGATGGAAAAAACCGCGTATCCGTCGATCCCCCGCCGGGCACCCGACCGGCAATTCCAGATTTCATACTGCCTTTCCGGATGATTCAAAAACCGCCATTTAAGGAACCTTGCGTTTCGGGTGATGCAGAATGGATAGTGCGTATGGCAGTTTTTCCACAACTCATCATGGATTTCCAGATCATCTTCCTGGCGGAGCGGGATTGCCTCGACATCGCTCATGGTATCCGATTCGGGGATGTCATCCACTTGAGCCGTCCAAAAGGCCAAGGGATTTTTCAACCGGCGGTATTGCTGATATTTTTTCCCAATGGCAAAATGGTACTCTCCCGGAAAGCCATATAAAAAAACCGATTTGCCAGGCCCGGTGAAATAGTCAATAAACCCATTGATGGTTTGAATGAAGTGGCCTTTTTTCTGAAAGTCGGGATGCGTTGCGTTATCGACCATGTGGGTCATTTCAATCATTTTTCCGAAACAATGCGTCTGATAGGCAATCCCGCTGAACATGGAAGCAATCTGGCCCGGAGCGACCTCGCAGACCATGATCCGATGACCCCACGGGGCAAGATGGAATTTCCATTCCCACAGATCGGGATTCATCTCCTTATGAAACGCCGCTTTCCACAGCCGCAACACGGCATCTTTGTCGTCGTTTTGATACGGACGGATGGTGTAGTCCAATTTTCTTTCCTCAAAACCTAAAAGCTCTTTGCCGGCGAAGACCTTGATCATCATTTCGGCCAAGCGGCGTTCAGACCTAACCCCCCTAGCCCCCCTTCCCTAAAGGGAAGGGGGGAATGTTCATGCCATGATTTCAGGTAGATCATGCAATTGATGTCACCCCCTCTCCTTTAGGGGAGGGGGCCGGGGGGAGGGGTTTGGTGAGCCGGTGGACTCAAATGCCCCAAACGATGATCATGGCCCCGGCGAAGCTTCTTTGAAATTAGAATCTCAATTATTTGTTGGACAAGATACCGTACTTATCGAGATCCCGGAACCGGTCGCAAAAAGAGGTCAATTGATCCGGTGTCAAGGATGGCTGATCGAGAAGCCGGACCTCATAGTGGGGCGCTCCCAGATACGGCCGGATGTGGCGGTTTTTCGATAAGTACCCATTTTCCTGACAATAATCGGCCAGAGCCGTGCCGGGCAAGGGATCGAAGACGGACCACCCGACGATATCCGGCTCGATTTTCCGGATGAAATCCAATGTCTCTTCAATCAGGTCAGGGGTTTCATCCGGCAATCCAAACATCACCCACGCGAAACGCTGGATGCCGAGCTGTTTGGCGTTTTCAAACGCCGCCTCAATCACCCGGTTTTGCATGTTGCGATTGAGATACTTTTTCCGATAGGCCTCGTTTCCCGTCTCGACCCCGAAAAAGGCCGCCCTGCATCCCGCCTCTTTCAGAGCCTTGAGCGTCTCATAATCCGCCGCCTCCACTCTCATGGCACATCCAAAAGGCCTGGCGACCTCATGTTTGTATATTTCACTAAATTCTTCAATCCAGGCGGAGCTCAATGCAAACATCTCGTCCCAGAACTCAAAACCATTTACATTGTAGCGGGCAATCAAATCTTTGCACTCATCAATGACATCTCTAACGCTCCGCTTCCGGACATATCGGTTGTGTCCCCGTCGGCTTTCCCGGTAGAGCCGAAACAGCGAAGAATTATTGCAGAAACTGCACTGAAACGGGCAGCCTCGACCCGTGGAGATGGGCATCCCCCCGATATGGGACAAGGAAAACTCCTCAATGGCCAATCCGGACTGGATGAACAACTCTCTGTCCCAATGCGGCAGCTCATCGAGATCATTCAATGGAGCCACTTCATTTTTTACCACTTCAGGCGCGTCGGAAGCGCCTTTGTGTTTGACCCATAGCCCTGGAATATCGGAATAGGACCTTCCTTCCGCCAGGGCGTCGGCCAGTGCAAGGAGCGGCTGTTCGCCTTCGCCCCGGCAAATCAGATCCACATCCGGATGGGAGATGACCTCTTCCGGGCATAAGGTCGGATGATACCCCCCGCATACCGTCAGGACATCCTGAGTTGCTTTCGTCGCGGTCAGATAAGGGCTGATCGAAGTCCAGTGGGGGGTGTGAACACTGACCGCCACCAGATCGGGAGCAGACTCAATCAGCTTTTTAGAATAGCTTTCGACCGTCGTCCCATCCGTCACCGTCAGTAGCGAAGTGTCGTGCCCGGCCCTTTTTAGGTAAGCTGACAGGGCGGCAATCCCACTATTGAACGGGGGACCATTTGAAACGTAGTTAAGAAAGAGAATATGCATAGCTTTTCATAAAAGTGTTGTAATCGTATGATATTTTAATTTTTAGCGGGGATCGGAATGCTAAAGGACATCCCCGAACGCGGATTTCGCCCGCATGAAAAACCAGGAGCCAACCGCATAGGCTCCCAGAGCGATCAATCCGAACTTGATCAAGATGGGCCAGGAGATGGTATTCATTAAAAGGATGCTCCGGTATAACTGGAGCATGTCCTGAGCCGGGTTGGCCTGAACCAGCCACTTCAAGAAATCGGGAACCATGGATATCGGATAAATGACCGGCGTCGCATAGAACCAGACCATCAGGAAGATCCCCAGAAGCTCACGCATATCCCGGATAAAGACGCAGGATGCCGACAATAGATTGGCCAGACCCCACGCGAAAAACATCTGGAATAACAGGATCACCACCAATCCAATCCATGAAACATGGAACATCCCTTGAAAAAGGATGTAAACCAGAAAAATGATCATCGCGATGGTATTGGTGACCAGCGCGGATAACACCACACTCAGCGGCAAAAGCTCCACCGGAAAGACCACCTTGGTGATCATGTTCGCGTTTTCAAGCAAAATTCCGACTGACCGGGTGAGGCTTTCGGCGAGGATCAGCCAGGGAATAAATCCGGCCAGGAAATAGAGAAAAAAATCTCCGGTTCCGTTTTCCGCCGGATCGATCCGGACCCTCAGGATCATCCCAAATACGAAAGAGTAAACCACGATGGTGACCAATGGGTTTACCACCGTCCAGACAATCCCCCCAAAGGATCCGGCAAACCGCCCCTTGATATCCTTGATGACAAACTGCTTCAGCAGAGCCCGGTGCTCAACCATCGCCTTTAATGGCGAGCCCACTAACTTCAAATGACGATTGATCCCGCTCTTATGGCGTAACAATTTCAAATCAATAGGTTGTTTTTATATTTTCAGATGATTGGAATAGGGGATCCGAAAGCGAATTTCGAGCTTAAAAAAGCCCTGTTGATCGCCGGAATCCGGATTTGGCTAAGCGACCAACAGAGCTTTTTTAGATGTGCCTGGAGTTTTTAACAGGCTTATTGCTTACCTGAATCGAACTCTACTGAATGAACCGGAACGCGGCACCAATCATGTTCTGGAATTCATTCACGGGGGTCAAGCCATAATAAAAGACGACGTCATCGAGCTGTGCACCTGGCGTATTTCCTTCCACATTGCTGATGAAGCTGTCGTCCAAACGAATTCCATGGAACGCATAGGTTTGCCACGTCGATTGATTGAGCGTCATCTCGGTATAGCTGGGAATCGTGCCGTTATAGCGGCGCAACGGGACAAAGGTGAAGGTGCCATGGAGGTCGAGCTGGGCCACATAGGGATTTCCCTTGTAGCTGAGCCCCGCGAAGCATTCAACCCGTCTTCCAATAAAGTCCGATGGTACTTTCAGGATGGGGGAAAGATTGATATCGGTCGGATCCCCTGTAATCGGCAAAATATTGGTATCAATTTGGGCAAGTCCTCTTATCGCGGTATAAGCCGGCTCAAGGTTCCGGTCAGCTCCGCTTGATCCGGACTGATCATCCCCTTCTCCGCTTGTCGGGTCTCCGCCACTGGTGTCACCGCTGTCTCCGCCAGAAGAACCCCCTCCGAAAATGCTGTCATTCCCACTGGTAGTGTCCGAGCTGCCGCCACTGCTTCCACTTGAATCAGAGTTATCATCCCCCGATGATGAACCGCCGCCGGCATAAGGATCCGGAAAATTAAACCCACCGCTGCCACTCGTTCCGCTACCGCTACTACTGCTACCGCCAGAATTTTCACCGAAAATGGGAGAGTCGTCTCCAGTGCTGGTGTCTCCGTCTGTAGTCCCCCCGGTACCAGTATCTCCGCTCCCCGTATCACCGCCTGTACTGCCGCCACTTCCCGTCTCGTCGCCAGTACTGCCACCGGTGCTGCCTTCATGAGTAACACTTGATGTACCGAACTCTTCCCAATCAGCTTCTGTCATACTTGTGTACCAATCAACATATCTATTCAGTGAAACCCTATTTAGGTATGATGCAGCATACCAATATATCGGCTTCCACGCAATCACCTTTACATAAACCCAACCTGCTTCGGACTCATCTATCCCACCAGCCATGGTTCCCGTAAATACAGATGCATGACCGCCACAGTTAATCGAAAAGCAATCTCCATTTTTAAGTTTTGACCAGTGTACAGGGTAATCTTGATATCCCATCACGATGTGATCATAATCCGTATACCTATCGAAGGTTGGTTCTTCAGGCGGTTCGCCGAATCGAGATACAACAATAATATTGTCATCCGCTGGCAAATATAGTTTTAAACTAACCCTATCACTTCCAGGTGGAACATATATCTTAAAACGCAATACAGAATTATTTAGTTCCTGATAAAAAGTTAAAAAACCGCTATAGTAGCCGTCACATTCATAATCCTCCCTACCGCAGACGAGCTTCGAATCGGTAAGGTCTCCTCTCAGTCGGAAACCTCTTCGAGTTTCCCTGTAGGTATTACCATTTATACTTTGATAGTTATATGTTTTTGCGAAAGAGTGAAGGGACACATAATCCGAAGGATCCTCTGCGGCAAATGCCTGCATTGGCGTCAATTCAAAGAAGGGTAACGATCCTATCATCATAATAAAGATCGACGCATAAAAAAAACCTTGAACCATATACAAAAATGGCCCTTTCTTATCAAAACTTCTTAACGTTTTAACATATCTATTCATTATACCACTCCTTTTTATTTAAGGCGTAATGAAGCATTTAATAATTCCACTTTGTAGTAATCATTGTACTCAAGATAATGAATCCGTATCTACAAACATGGAATTATTGAATACTCCCTAACCTAAAATTTCATAATCTGAATCGGTTTCGAGATTTCCGGGAAAACGGAAGGTATGAAAGTCCCGCTTCCCCGGAAAAAATAGAATGGAAAATTTTCAACTACGGCAGATAAATATCACCGGCAGTATTATCCGGGACCGCAACATTCTCTCTGCGCAGTTCGGCCTCGTCATACGGCCAATCTCCCTCAAGAACAGGCAATATTGTTTCAAGGACGCCGTCTCCATCGAGATCCACAGCGGGGTCATTATCCGTCCGATAACCCCAGTTGAATCCTACGGAGGGATAGACCGGCTCCATGTCCTCTACTGAAGGATAATGCGCTCTGTCCCAATACTGATAGTAGTAATAAATCGTATTTTGGGGATCGCCATCCCATGTCCGAACAATGCCATCAGTGTAGGAGCCCTCAACCATAGCAAGGCTTCTGTTCTCTCCGGCAAGATGAAAATCGAGGACGGTTCCGATAACGGGCACTCCCTCATAAGCGATATCATCAATCGGCGGCGTGAGTCGCTTTATAGATCCCATCGTCGGGGCTTCGGTTTGACCTCCTGGGGCTTTCTCAAATACATATCTCACCCAGCCAGCGTCGTAAGGGAAGCCTGTTGTAACATTGACCTCAGCACAGAATTCATCAGCTCCAGGTCCCTCAGGAGGCGGCGAGAACAAATTTCCACCTTCCTGCTTTGAGTTTTCCATCATATCATAGCTGGTTGCCGTATATTCAACACAATTATCAGGAGCGGTTAAGATCTCATTGAAATAAGGGCTTCTCCATCCTGTTACCCGACAATTGTCTTCGTTATAAAGCGTCAGCTTCGTCGGAAAAGTAAACGCATGATAGCTCATGTTCGAGGTTGAGTAGGGCATTTCATAGTAGTTTCGCCCTAACGCGGCTTCGACTTCACCTAAGCTATTGTGCGCTCTATCATCTCCAAAATAGGTTTCAACACGAAGCGTTGCGAGTTCTTCTAAGGATGTGTCGTAATTGCGAAAAACTGTCGGCTTAATTGCCGCTTTCATGTCGTTTCCAGGCAAATAGACATCCATGTGTCCGGCGAGAACATTGAGGGTTCCAACGAACATACCGTTATCGCCCGCAACCTGCCATCTAGTATTAGCGTCAGTCATGACAGGACTCTGCACAGTGCACATCATGCGAGTAGTATCATTGCGACAAGGCTCTACGTTATTATTCCCTAGCTCATCCACGCCACCAAAAGCGTCAAGAATCGCATTCTTGGGGACTGTCAAATCATCTGGATTCTTTTCAAGCGGATAATAAGCTACTTCAAAGACTTCGAGATAGCCGATCTCGACATCAAGTTCACAAGGCGGCACCCTCAAGGCCCTGGACAGGTTCTGCTGGTTCGCCCAGATCGGGTTGTTTGCCGAATCCAAACCCGAAATCATGGAATCGTCTTCGCAGGCCAACACAACCCCGTTAGGGGTATTCTTGATGGTCGCCTTGTAAACATCGTTCGGAGACATGAAGATAAAATAGTCCAACACTTCAGCGGTGTAGGTCTGACTCCGTAGCACAACCTTGGCCACTACGCTGTAATCATCACTGGTGTTGGTGATGTAAAAATTGGTCTCAAAACCCCCTTTCGCTACCCAAAAGGGGAAGATAATGGCATCCCCTTTTCCATTGGGCGCAATGGTCACATGATCCGTAAAATCCCAGCTATAAGCTGTTCCCGCCGCCAGCACCATCGCCAGGGCAATCGCAACAACACAAAAGCCTTTTTTCATCTCTTGACTCCTCCTAAATAGTTAAAAATTCTCTCACAACATCCTAACAACATTGAAAAACCTGAAACTGACTCACTTCTTGACGCCATCACCCCCTTCCATGCATTTGGTCAATTCCATCAATTTGTTATTGCCGAAAGTTTTACTTGTTCAATGACCTGATACCGGGACTATGCCTCGGTCTGGTATGTTTAGCCTCTTCTGGGCTATGGCCGCACTGGCGTAGGCGTCCCCCATCCCCCAGGAAGGGCTGTGCCAAACCTTTATCATTTACTCTTTCGGATTTGAGGGAACATGAGGGCATCCTGGAAAATGTGGTACCAATTTCCACCAGCCTCCACCCATTCTTCCGTCAGGTAGATCTCTTTTTCCTTACCATTGGGAGCAATAAACCGCTGGTAGAACTTAATCTCATAGAGCTCATCGGTCTTCTTTTCGATTCCCAGAGGCTCAATCTCCACCAACCTATTATTCTGAGCCCCTTTCATGTATTGCTCATACGTTTCGTAGGCCAGCATCTCCTGAATGTAGGGCGCTTCCATCTCGAAAATTCGTTCGATCCGGCCATCGAACCGGAGAAACCAGTATTTCCGGAATTCTTTTTTCAGTTTCCCATCCGGCCAGCTCTTTTCGATTTCATCTCCCTGTTCTTCAGGATAGACCAGCTTCGCCATGCTCGATGACGGCAGTATCGATAGCCCGGCACAACCATTGAGTAACACAGCTAAGCCTAAAAGTAAACATAGGATTGTCGTCCGACGGTATATCATCATGCCTATTCCTTCTCGCATCCCGTTTCCATATCACAGAGCTTGACGTTATATTTCCGCTTCAATTTCTCGTATTCTTCGGCTCGCACATCCTTGGTCTTGGCCGCCATGATGATCTTTCGGATCTCCAACCTGTTCGCTTCGGACATGGGCGGCATGACATAAGCATTGTCTTCCTCGCTATACTCGGAGTATCTGGAAGGATTCGCGTTGTAATATGATTCAATGGCGACATCCGGCAGCGGATACTCTTCCATCACGACTTCCCACAGATACTTATTGGCCAGGTAGTGCTTCCGTGCAAACGGGTCGTCAGGCTCGATATCTTCCGGAATCTCATCGCCCAGTCCCCGTTTGAGGGCTTCCTCGGCATATAGCTCAAACTCCAATGCCGTTTTCCGGTACTCTTCCATATTGGTAAACATTCCGCCAGCCTCGGAATACTCCTTTAGGGCGTTGACCTCATCAAGGGTCAGCTCGATCCCATCGCCCACCGCCAGGACCTTTTGTCCGTCCTGGTCATTGGTGGCGTCTTCGGCTCTGGCTTCAATTTGCCCAAAAAGGAGCATCCCCGTAAGCATCATCACCGTTAATACAATAGATTTGCCAAGCGGAATCTTTTTCATACCGAACAACGTCATCCTTTCAGTCATCACCTTTCAGATTGGAGCTGATTATCGACGGCGGTTTGATGGGTCTCCGGCGAAAGAAGCTCCCCGACCTCGATATCTTTCATATAGCTCTTGCCGCCGGCGATCACATAGCCGTAATCCTGATAGCCCCCATCTTCACCGGCCTTTATCATCAACTCGTAAAAAAGCCCCTCATTCATGGGAACTTCCAACTGATACCCTCCCATCATTCCAGAGGCCGTTTTTAACACAGACTCCTCGGTCTTTTCAATCCCGAATTCAATCAATTTCACGGAAACGCCGAAGATTCCTTCTCCCATATTGTAACCCCGATCCGAATCCAGGGGGATATTGTCTCCATATCCGAAGACCGGGAGGATCTCGTCATTAACCGCATCCGTGGACGGATCGCCTTCTTGGGCCTCGGGGTTATCGCCTGGGGTATCGACATATATATTGCCGATCAGGTAGGCTCTTTTTTCGACGGGCTCTCCATAAATAACCGTAGCCGTCCACTTCACCATTTTGACATCATTGATGGCGATGACTTCACCGGCCACGCCAACCCCGACCTCGGTGTAATCCGGGTCGATGATATCAAACCGGCCATCCCCATCGGAATCCTGGGGCAACAAGGTTACCACCACTTCACCGGAGAGGCCAAACGGTGATTGGGCCACCGCATCGTGGCTTCCAAGGGCAAACCCGATTCCCTTTTCGATTGAAACGGCGTCATATTCCGAGGCCTCCGCGCAATCGGCGAGGCTTTCGATCTCCGCATCGACCGCTTTACCCATTGAATGTTGCCGGGCACATTCGGCGAGCTGGTCATTCCAGGCAAGTGGGGCCATTCCATTGGTTGGGCTCTGAGATTGCCACTCCGCCACCATCCCGGCGGTATCCTCGGCGTCGCCTTCACCAAGCCATTCCGCCACGTTTAGCGGCTCCCGCCGGACCTCATTGATCATCCGATGGATGGCGATTTCCATTATTTCATTGGCGGAGGCGCCAAAATCCAGAACCGCCAGATAGGCATTAACCTGACGACCGTTGAGAGCAATGGCCCCCGCCTGAATGGAAATACCCATGTCCCGGAATTCCGGATTGAGCATTACCTTTTCATCCCGGGCCAGCTCTTCCCGCATCAGGTTCAGAAAGACCGCTTCAACCGCGTCATCCGGATTAAAAAAGTTGCCAAAGCCCAGAATGCCCAAGACCTCACCGGACTCCAGCGGAATATATCCCTCAGCCGCCATCCGATCCGCTACCGTCCTTCCATCAGGAGATGTTTTTGAATAGTAACCAGCGGCCATCATATCCCGGGCATGGTCCGACGCGGAACGGCACAGCGCATCATTGACTGTAAGTGTTGCCATGGCTCCAGGGATTCCGGTATCGGCATCCAATCCCAGCCGCACCGCTGTTTCCCGGGGATTCATTCTCGCGCCATTGACCTGGTTTAGAAGGGTCCACTCATATTCGGACAGATCTCCGGCGTATCCGCTTCCGGCGGCAAGGGCCCAGATAAATAAAAGGGCAAGAATGATATATTGCGCTCTCGTTTCCATCTCACCTTATGTGAAAGCAATTCAGATGCCAATGCATCCATCCCTGACTTTGATCATGACAACACCCTGGTAATTCTAATTTATTTCACCATTTAGGGGGTCATCTAAACACCGAGCAGGAGAAAGCTGGTCGGTTATTCCGGGCCATATCGGCTAGATCTGGCCAGGCGCCGCGCGGAAATAAATGATACTGTTGGCAAATGATAGTAGCAGCCATGGCGCCGCTAAACCTAACCCCCCTAGCCCCCCTTCCCTAAAGGGAAGGGGGGAATGATAAAACTTTAATTTCAAACAGCTAAGGCAATTGATATCACCCCCTCTCCTTTAGGGGAGGGGGCCGGGGGGAGGGGT
>CAZSGZ010000077.1:0-13705 GCA_964606455.1 uncultured Spirochaetales bacterium | reverse complement strand
AAAGGACATTCCCAGATAAGTAACGTCGTCGTTCGGCGCGCCCTGCATGTCGATATACTCGATCCGCTGGTTTTCCTGCATCTGCATAATACTCTGGGTTATTCTTCCCACGAACCGTAAAATAAAACGGATGAGCAGCACGCCGATGGCCACGCAGAGGCCGGTTATAAAAACGATAATCAGGGCGATGTTCCGGAAAATTTTCCAGGATTCGGCATAAAACTCGCCGAGTTCCTCGGAACGCAGAACAACGGCATCCCAGGCCTCGTTGTATTTATAGACACCGAAGTACTCTTTCCCTTCGAAATTGTACAGTATGGAGCCTTCTTTCCCCGTCTCTTTCGCTTTCAGTATTTCATCGAAAGCGGCGGTGTCCGGGAACTGTTCCATGGAAGTGGTGGGAGACGCGTAAAAGAAAATGGAACCGTCAGGCCGGACAGCAAAGGCGGCGGATTTGTTCCCCTTCAGCTGTTTCATCCCCATTTGGCTAATATTGGTAACGGCTTTTTCGTAATTGTCTTGGAATATGTAAATATCGTGCTGGCTGTTGCAGAATTGATGGAGCTCTTTCAGGTCTTTTACCAGGAGCTGATTCATGAGTTCAATTAATTCGCCCCTGTTCAGCATGAGGTTGATAAAGTTGGATGCAAAATTTGAAATAAGCAGAAGCAATGTAAAAATAAGGGTTATTTTCAGAGTCAGCGGAACAATCCGCACGCCTGAAACCTTTTGACCGAAGATAGTTTGTTTTGAATCTTTCATCACCCTACTTAAAAAAATCTTATATCGAATGGAAGATAATTGCAAGAATTTTTCTATTATTCTTGTGCAAAAAAAGGTCAATTATGCTACAATAACGTCACTTATTACAAAATTATGTGAGGAGCAGTCGAATGAATACAGAAGAATTACGAAAACTTGACAGATCTCATCTTGTATACAGCTGGAAAGCCCAGGGATCAGTCAACCCTATCATGATTGATCGTGCGGATGGTATTTATATGTGGGACACCGACGGAAAGCAGTACATTGACGGATGCGCGGGGCTCTTGTGCGTGAATATCGGTCACAAGAACAGGCATGTCCTGGACGCAATGAAAGAGCAGATGGAAAAAGCCTGTTATGTCGGCACCATGTTCGGAACAGAAGTTAAAGCACGCCTTGGGAAAATGATTTCAGAAGTAACACCGGGGGATTTGGATTACGTATTTTTTACCAACGCCGGGGCGGAAGCAATAGAAAACGCCATAAAAGCGGCCAGGTGGTATACCGGCCGGCATAAAATTTATTCACGCTGGCGGAGCTATCACGGTGCTACCGCGGGCGCCATTACCCTGACGGGAGACCCGCGGCGCTGGCCCGCGGAACCGGGAATTCCCGGTGTCGTTAAGTATTTCGGGCCCTATCCGTGGAACTGTCCCTTCGGGTCGACGACGGACGAGGAATGCGGCGAAAAAACCCTGGAAGTGCTGCGGACCCAGATTATGCTCGACGGGCCGCATACGATTGCGGCGATTTTCTTAGAACCCATTGTCGGGACCAACGGCATCATTATTCCGCCGAAAAACTACGTGCAGGGGCTTAGAAAACTATGCGATGAATACGGAATTTTAATGGTTGTGGATGAAACAATGGCCGGCTGGGGCCGCGCCGGGAAATGGTTCGGCATTAACCACTACGATGTAATTCCCGATATAATTACAACGGCAAAGGGCCTTACGTCGGGATATGTTCAGCTTGGCGCGATGATTTGGAGCAAGAAGATTTGGGACTATTTTTCCGACCACCCGTTTACCGGCGGTCTTACCTACGGCGGTCATGCCCTGGCTTGCGCGACGGGTATAGCGAACATCGAGGTGTACAAACAGGACAAGCTGATTGAGAACTCGGCCGAAAACGGGGAGTACCTCAAGAAAAAACTCAACGAACTGAAGGACAAACATCCTTCCGTCGGCGACGCGCGATGCATCGGTTTGTGGGCCTGCCTTGAACTGACATCGGACAAGAAAACGAAGGCGCCCCTTGCCGGTTACGCGGATTCCATACGGAATGTTTCCGCCGAACTAACGAAGCGCTTTTTCGATAACGGACTGTATCTGTTCTCGAAGTGGGATTTTATCTTTATCTCACCGCCCCTTATTATTACGAAAGAGCAGATTGACGACATGGTCGATATTATCGACAAGGCCCTCGAATACACCGACGGTTTGGTGAAGTAACTTTTAGCCCCGCCCGCGGCGGGGCGTGCGAATAACAAAGCCCGGCCGGCGGAATTACCGACAGCCGGGCTATTTTTCTAGGCGGACAGGGTTGTCCGTTTTACGGCAGAAAGTCGCAAATTTCGTCGTACATTTCGGGACGCCGGTCCCTGAAAAACTGCCAGCCGTCGCGTACTTCCCGGATCATTTCCAGGTTCAAATCGGCGACGACAACTTCGTCCTTGTCGGTGCTGCCTTTTACCAAGAACTGACCCTTCGGGTCGACGAAATAGCTGGAGCCGTAGAATTCACCGAATTCCCAGGGCTTTTCGATGCCGACCCGGTTGTTTGCACCGATAAACACACCGTTTGCCACTGCCTGTGCCGGCTGCTCCAGTTCCCACAGATACTGTGATTTCCCGCTGGTGGTTGCCGACGGGTTGAACAGAATTTCCGCGCCGTTTAAGGCGAGGATCCGCGCGCATTCCGGAAAATGGCGGTCATAACAGATGTAAATACCGATCTTTGCGTAGGCGGTTTCGAAAACCGGAAAGCCCAAATTGCCCGGCTTGAAGTAGAATTTTTCCCAGAAGCCCGGCCAGGTGTGGGGAATGTGAATCTTCTGCATTTTCCCCAGGTAGGAACCGTCGGCGTCGATTACCGCCGCGGTATTGTAGTAGACTCCGTCCAGCGCCTTTTCATATACCGGCAGAATTATCACCATTTTATATTTTTTCGCGTACTCGGCCATCCGCTCGGTCAGCGGACCGGGGACGGTCTCCGCGCTTTGATACCATTTAATGTCCTGTTCGGCACAGAAATAGGGACCGTGAAAAATTTCCTGGAGACAGAGGATCTGCACTCCCTTTTCACCGGCTTCGATGATCATGGGAATATGTTTTTCGACCATCTCTTCTTTAATTTCCTGTACCGAGCCTTCATTCTTTGCGTTTGAGCACTGAATGTGCCCGCATTTTACCATTCTTTCCATTGTAACCTCCTTAGAATCCTTGAAAGGGCGCCCGCTTAACAAACCTGCCCCATCCTTTTTCTCCGGTATATTCCATTTTGCCCTCTTTCCATGCAGCTGTTTTCCTGCCGCGGGTAAAAACCAGGGACGGCATGCCGGTCAGTTCGTATCCTTCGAATGGAGTGTAATCGACATTCATGTGCAGTTTGTCGTTGGTAACGGTAAACTTCTGTTTCGGGTCGAATACGACAACATCCGCGTCCTTTCCCACCCTAATTTCTCCTTTTTCGGTAAGCCCGAACATCCGGGCGGTTCCGGTAGAAAGTACATCTACCATTTTTTCCAGGGTAATTTTTCCTTTTACCACCCCTTCGGTGTACATAACCGGGAGCAGGGTTTCAATACCCGGCGCGCCGTTCGGTATTTTTTTATAGTCTTCCTTGCCGAACATGTCTTTTTTCCCGTTAAAACTGAAAGGGCAATGGTCGGTCGCTACAACCTGGATATCGCCGCTGTTGATGCCGGTCCACAGTGCGTCGTTGCTCTCTTTTGTCCGTAAGGGGGGCGACATCACGTATTTTGCTCCGTTCCAGTCCGGTTCCTTGTACCGGTCCTCGGTAAAGAGGAGGTATTGCGGGCAGGTTTCGGCAAAAATATTCAAGCCCCGGTCCCTCGCCTCCTGGATCCTGTGCAGCCCTTCTTTCGACGAAAGATGGACGATGTACAGGCTGGAACCGGTCTGTTCGACCATTTTAATCGCACGGCTGACCGCCTCTTCTTCCGCGAGGTTGGGCCGGCTTTTCGCGTGGTAGTAAGGTTCCAGCTTTCCTTCGGCGGCAAGCTTTTCGTTCATATAGTCGATAACGTGGACATTCTCTGCATGGAGCTGTACGAGGCCGCCGTATTTTTTGGTCGCCTCGAGGAGCCGCAGGAGGGTGGCATCGTCGACCCGGAAGTCGTAAACGTAGAAAACTTTGAAATCCGGGGTGCCGTATTCTTGTGCCGCCTTTTCCACTTCAGCGATAACCTCCGGGCGGGGGTCCATAATGCCGGGATGAAACGACCAGTCGACGGAAGCCTTTCCTTCGGCTATTCCGTTTTTCCTGTCGATGCACTGTTTGATTGTTTCTCCCTTCGCCTGCAGGGCAAAGTCGACTAAGCAGGTAACTCCGCCGCAGGCGGCCGCCACCGTACCGGTGTCGAAATCGTCCTGTGCGTAGGTACCCATGAAGGGCATGGATATGTGGGTATGCGGATCGATGGCGCCGGGCAGGATATATTTCCCCGAAGCGTCAATGACCTCATCGGCAGCAACGGAACCCGCGTCGATGGAAGAACTGATCATGCTGATTTTTTCCCCGTCGATGAGGACGTCTGCCTGGAAGGACCCGCTTACCGTAACTACTGTTCCTTTTTGCAATAAGGTTTTCATTTTTTTTCTCCTTCCGTTTTTAATTATTGGTGCGCGTTATATTTTGATGAATAATCTCCTATAACTAGATCGCGTTTGGTTGAAGCGTTTTCACTCCACTCGCAGTAGTATCCGACTCCCATCTGGTCTTGTTCTTTGAAGAGGACCTTCCCGGGAGTGATACAGTTCGGCACCGGGCAGACGTGCAGACAAAGCTGGCAGCCGACGCATTTTTCTTCGTCGATGGATGCCTTCCGGGTTTCTTCGTCCCAGTTAATTGCCTGATGCGCTCCGTCCCAGCAGGAGATATAGCAGCGGCCGCAGCCGATACACTTATCTTCGTCGATGGTTACCTGGATTTTAAAATCCCGCTCGATCTCATCGGCCGGAACGATATTCGGCAGCGCGATACCCACGATGTCCTGAACGGACGAGAAGCCTTTTTCGGCAAGGTAAATACCGAGGCCGCTGATCATGTCCTCTACGATCCGGTAGCCGTACTGCATAATCGATGTGGTAAACTGCAGGTTGCCGGCGCCGACCATGAGGAATTCCGCCGCGTCCCGCCATGTCTCGATTCCGCCCATCCCGCTTAACGGGACCCCTTTCAGTTCCTCTTCCTGGGCCATCTGGGCGATAAAGCGCAGCGCGATCGGCCGGGCGGCGGCACCGGAAAAACCCGAAATGGAAGATTTTCCGTTTACCACCGGCAGACAGGTAAACCTGTCGAGATCGATACCGGTAATCGATTTTATCGTGTTGATTGCAGATACGGCACGGGCCCCCGCCCGTACGGCCGCAACGGCGGGAATTTCCATCCGTTCGATGTTCGGCGTCATTTTTGCCATCACCGGCAGGTCGGTGGCGGAGACCGTCGCTTTGGTAAAGCTGGTTATCAGTTCGGTGCTGGCGCCGACATCGGAGCCCATCCCCTCCTCCGCCATTTGGGGACAGGAAAAGTTACACTCGATTATGTCGGCCCCCGCCTGGGTAACGTCTTTGGAAAGCTTTTTCCAGTCCGCCTCATCCATTCCCATAATGGAAGCGATGACTACCTTGCCGGGGTAGTCCTTCTTCAACTGTGCGATCATCTCCAGGTTTTTGTCGTAGGGTTTGTCGGAAATCATTTCCATGTTTTTGAATCCGACGAAGGGAGTTCCCTCTTTCTGTGTATGATCGAACCGGGGAGAACATTCGTCGGGTATGTAGGTGCCGATTGTTTTATATACGACCCCGCCCCCGCCTGCTTCGAAAAACCGGGAACACATATCATAGCTGCTGCCCACCGGTGAAGAAGACAGGAAAAAGGGGTTTTCACATTTTACGCCGCAAAAATCTATTGAAAGGTCCGCATGTTTCGCCATTGGTTTACCTCCTTTCCTTGGTAAGATATTCATCAATGCTTTCCGCGGCGGTTTTTCCCGCTTCTACCGCGTGAACGACCGTTTTCCGCGCTCCGCCGACAATATCGCCGGCAGTAAAAATATCGGGAAGGTTTGTTTTTCCGTCGTGGTTGTCACTGATGATAAAATTGTTGTGTTCGCTGAACCGAAGGCCCGGCACCATATCGGTAAGGTCTTCCGGTTCCTGGCCGATGGCCAGTACGATTTTGTCCGCTTCGAGGAATATATAAGAGCCGTCCCGGCTGCCTTTTCCCTTAATACCGGTAACTTTGCCGTTTTCGCCTATAACTTCCTCGGGCGTAAAGGTCCAGTAGAACCGCACGCCGATATGCTCGCAGTGGGTTACCTCCTCCTTGGTTGCCGGCATCTCTTCTCGGGTCCTCCGGTAGAGTACCGTCGACTGGCCGCCTAAGAGCCGGGCGGTGGAAGCGCAGTCCATGGCAACGTCACCGCCGCCGATAACGACGACGCTGCATCCGGCATCGGTTTTCCCCTGTTTCGTCCGGGCATCTGCAAGATAATCGACGGCCCGTTCTACACCTTGTAAGTCGATGCCGGGAATGTCTAAGGTTTTTCCCGCCTGCATTCCCGCGCCGATCATGAATGCTTTGAATCCTTTTTCCCGCAGTTCATCCAGGGTAATATCTTTCCCCACACGGGTGTTTTGTATAAATTCCACACCCAGTTCTTTAATGTATGCAATTTCTTCATCGACAATATACTGCGGCAGCCGGCTCGGCACGATGCCGTAGGACAATACTCCGCCGGGGTTCTCCTTGTCGTCAAAGACAGTAACCTTATAGCCTTTTTTTGCCAGCTCGGTAGCCGCCGCTAACGAGCCGGGGCCGGACCCGATCATGGCAACTTTCTCTTTTGTTGCTGCAACAGGTTCTAATACTTTAAAGTCCGTGGCCTTCTCGTAATCGGTCGCAAACCGCTGCAGCCGTCCTATTTCTATCGGTTTATCGATACCGGTCCGGGAACAGGCCTCCTCGCAGAGTACTTCGACCGGACATACCCGGCCGCATATCCCGCCTAAAATATTGTTTTTGCGGATTATTTCCGCCGCTCCTTTAAAATTTTGAAATCTTATGCTTCGAATAAACGCTCCCGGGTCCGTACCCGCCGGACAGTCTCGGCTGCAGGGAGCGTCAAGGCAAAGGAGACATCTAGCCGCTTCTTCCATTGCAGTTCGAGGTGTAAAGGGAGGAACTGTTTCCTGTAAGTAATTATTCGTTCCGTTCATTGTTTTTTACCTCCTAAATGAATTTTTAATTATACAACACCTTTAACATTTTCGCTAATTATTTTTTTCTTAGCTGTATAATGACAATTGCGCTAATAACTACCCCGGCGCCAATGAAGGATGCCGCGGCAGGCCGCTCATGCAATACTAACACGGACAGCAGGATTCCGAAAACCGGTATCAATAATTTAAAACCGATCGATTCAACGATTCCCACCGTTTCGAGCGCCCGGTTAAAAACGATATACATCATCGCGGTACTGAAAAATCCGATAAAGAGGAGAAAAACCGCGCTTTTTCCCGTTATTTGCTCCGGAACGGCAATGTATCCCTGCGTTAGTAATACGACGGCCGCCAGAACCATCGTTCCCGCGGTAAAGGTAATAAACGTAGGAACAGTCCCGCCGTATCTAACAATGCAGGGTTTTAACAGAATACTGTAAATCGTTAACACGAAGGAAGCGCCAATCAGCAGTATGTTTCCGGTAAAAAAACCGGAACTGAAACGCAGGGAATTAATCGATCCTCCGGTTATTACCAGCACAATACCGAAAATTCCGACTGCCGCCGCCAGTAAGTTTTTTACCGAAAACCGTTCACGCATCAAAAGCGGTGTCAATAAAACGGCAAAAATGGGCTGGGTATTGACCAGGACCGAACCGTTCGTACCGGTTGAATACACCACCCCGTAGAAAAACAGAAGCGCAAACCCGGCCACGCCGAGAACTCCAAGTGCCGCCATTCCGGCAATTGATTTTCCCGTCAGATTGTTCCGATTCCGTTTTACATCGATAATAAAAAACGGAAACATAGGAAAAAGAGCGACAAAATAACGGAAAAATGAAAGGGAAAGGGGGCTGAAACTAACGGCGAGCAGCTTTGTAAACGGATAAATTGCCCCGGCCGCCGCCGCGGAGAGTGCCAGCAGCAGGTACCAGACATACTTTTTTGACATACCGGCAGTATAACGCCGTTAGTCTTTTTTTACAAACATGGAGTTCATGAGATTGACCCATTTAGCCGGATGGGGAATACGGAAAACGGCTTTGTCTTTACTGCCTTCCTCGTTGATAAAGTAAACAGCAATCGCGTGCTGGTTCAGCGGCTTTCCTTTGTGCTGGTCGGTAACCTCAATTTGGGCGATCGATTGTCCCCGGATGGTAAGTTCTTTGTTCAAGTAGCGGGCACGGTAATAAAGTTCTGTCCTTGTCAGGACCAGGGCGCCGGCGCTCTTGCTTATGCGCCCCGGCTCCGATTCGCAGCCGAAAAAATTGACCCCGAAGCTGAGAAGTATAATTTCGTCTTCGGAAAATTTTTTGTATATTCGTCTGGTTTCCACCTGCCGAACAACTGCCAGGAACGCAACCGCTCCTAGAAACAGTCCGGCAAATAATATCCAGCTCGTGTTGCTGTTGTTTGTAATGAGATCTAGCATGTTTTAATCCATTTTTGAAAGATATTTCAGCACTTTTCGTTTGGCAAGTTGATACAGAAAGCCCGACTGGTGGACCTGCATCTGCTGTAAAAATTCGTCGGCTATAGCGTAATCGGTCTTCCCCTTGTTTTTTAGAAACCGAATATGTTCTTTATTGACATCGAGCATATGTTCGATGGAGTTTTCCCGCTTCGACTGCTGTGAGAGAATGATCCCGATTGCCGCCATGCATACCGCTAAAAAAATGGTAATGAGAATGTCGTACGAAGGGTCCGGAACAATGTACCGGAACAGCGATTTCGGGTTGCCGATGTTGAAAATTGAGTAAAACGTCGGACCAACGAGAATAACTAAGATGATGTAGAGTAATCTGCGGGTCCCCGGTTTCATGTGCTAAGGCCTTATAAAATATGAAGGATATGGAAGAAAACTTCCATATCCTTCGGTTTCTCCTTTCTTGATGCAAGAGAGAAGTTTATTCGATGATAATTTTCCTTTCTTCGCCGACGGCCATTTTGGCCCATTCCGCTTCCGCTTTTTCCCACGCTTCATCCGTTGCTTCTGTTTCCCATACTTCCAGTCCCCGTTCTGCACGGGTCGCTCCCGGAATGAGGTTGTCGAGAACAATACCGACAATGGCAGTCACCGCCATTCCGGTGGTCAGGATCGTTTGTACAATGTTTCCAATGACATTAGCAAAGGAACCTGATGCACCCCAGATAATCGGTGTTGCCGCTGCATTCACTAGTGGATTGAAAGCATAAGGAAATGAAAGACCGGCAAAGAATGAAAGACCGATGATAAAGAGATTACGCGCATTGTTTAGATTGACAAATTGAAGGTTAGATAGTCCAACTGCTGCGATTAAACCAAACATGCCTACAAACATTGCACCGACAACCGGTTTTGGCATAGTTGAAAGAACAGCACCGAATTTACCAAAAAAAGGTAGTATAAGCATGACTATCGCACCGGCACGAACAACACGGCGGCTTGCAACACGGGTAAGTCCGATGGAGCCGATGTTTTCCGAGTAGGAAGTTGTTCCGTTTCCTGTTTGGAAAATGCTGGCAATAAGACAACCAAGGCCTTCCGCTCCGAGACCGCGGGAGATCATCTTTTCCGTAGGGACAGGACCTTCTGCTATGCGTGCACAAGAATAATAGTCTCCAATCGATTCGACCATGGATCCGAGATACCCGGCAAGCATACCAAATGCCCCTGCAAGAGTTATTCCTGACAGAGCAGGAAATCCCCACTTAAAAGGAATCGCATGCCTAACACTGAACCAAGGGGCTTGGCGAATAAACTCGATATTGTTGATCATTGTTCCCATACCGCCAATATCAGGTGCAAGAAAAAGATTCGCTGGATTTTCCTTGGGGATCCAACCGGTAACAGTTCCAATTAATGATGCAACCCAGCCTGTTAGTACCGCTAAAAGAACTGGGAACAGGAGGAATACTCTTGCTTTTCGGGAGAAAACCTGTGAATAGAGAACCAGTGCAACAAGGGTAATCATTGAAATTGCCCAGTTGCCGGCCATCCATGGTGCTCCTATGTTGTAAAGTGCTAATCCAATCATCGCAATTGTAGGTGCGATTACGATAGGACTTATTGCTCTCTTAATTATTCCCATTAATCCTGTATAACCAAGAATGATTTCAAAAAGGGACGCGAACATTACTGCAGCCGATACCTGCTGTATAGCGATTTGCCAGCCAAGGCCCTTTGCGGCTACCATTCCCACGATTGCAAACATGGGGCCGAGGAATGAAAATGTACCTCCTTGAATGATCGGTAATCTGTTACCGAGGGGGGATTGCTGAAGCAATGTCGTTATTCCCGAAACGAAAAACATTGTGGCAATAAGAACTGAAAGTTCACTCTGCGGCATTCCCATTGCAATTCCTGTCATAAACGGTATAATTACCGTTGCACCGAACATGGTCAGGTACTGTTGAATACCGAGAAGAATGGCAAGACCCATTTTGGGTCTGCTTCCGATTGGATAAATTACCCAGCCTTGAACTTGCACGCTCTCGTCTTTTTTAGCTTCTTCGCTCATAGACTTCTCCTTCTCCTATAGGGTTTGTGATTAATATCTGTTATTATAGGCCAACCAGTCGGGCAAACACAAGTGGTTTTTTCAAATAAGGGTAATTTCCCTGCAAAAACCGCCGCGGCTCTTCCGTTTTCGCGTCTTTTCGTGTAGTGTAGCTGAAAATGTTTGCCCATATACTGTTGCTGTTAGTCGGCGTATTTGCCGGCGCGTGTTCTATCGTTTTTATCAAAACATCGACCCTCAACCCTATCCTGCTTGCCTCCTACCGGCAGCTTGCGGCGGGCCTTATTCTCCTTCCGATTTATTTTCGGCAGCTGAACAAAGCGAAGCTGCGGCCGAGCTTTGCCCTTATCAGACCCTCGATACTGCCGGGGCTGCTTTTAGGCCTTCATTTTATATTCTGGAATTACGGAGCGGGACAGACAACGGCGGCAAACGGAACGCTGCTGGTGAATATGGTCCCGATTGTCATGCCCTTTTTTGCCTTTTTTCTGTTTCGGGAAGTAATAAACATTCCGGAACTTCTGGGCACCGTTCTGGCGCTGGGGGGTATAGCCGTCTTAGGGGTGTCCGATTTTCATTTGAGCAGGGAAACTTTTTTCGGCGACATTTCCTGTTTTATTGCCGCGGTCTTTGCGGCGGCGTATTTGGCCTTAAGCCGGAGAAACAACAGAGGGGAAAGTATCTGGGTGTATATGGTCCCGCTGTATTTAGTGGGGGGAGTGTTTACCTTTATCATTTCGCTGTTTTTTACCTCCCCTCTTGAAAATATGTCGCTGCGGAATATGTTTATGTTCCTCGGCTTGGCGTGCATCTCCACTATTATCGGGCATACGATCTTTAACCTGTCCATGAGACGCCTGCGCAGCCAGCTGGTTACGCTCATCAATCTCATGCAGATCGTATACGGGGCGCTGTTAGGGTATTTTTTCTTCGCGGAGGTTCCGAGTATCTACTTCTTTATTGCCTTTCCGATAATCCTCGGCGGTACGGTGCTGACGATTGTTTTTTCAAAAAGGTCCGGGAATACGGTCATTTCCCGGGATGGCCCCGGAGGGTAGTACCGTTTCCGTTACCCTTCCTTCTTTTTAACAATGACAAAAAACCGGTACAGGACGAAGAAGCCGACAATGGCAATGCACAGATACGGAAACCAGTCCCCCGCGAGGGTGTAAACGCTGTGTTTCCGTTCCAAGAGGGGGACCTCGGTTATGAGAAACCCTTCTTCATAGTAGGGAAGAGATTGCAGGGTCCTTCCCCGGGGATCGATATGGGCCGTTACTCCGGAAGCGGTTGCCCGTAAAAAGTGGCGTCTGTTTTCCACCGCGCGGAACAGGGCGTTGACATAGTGCTGTTTGGCTTCGACATTTGTAAGGGACCAGAAATCGTTGGACAAATTGATAATTACATCGGCGCCTTCCCGGACAAACCGGCGGACGTCCCCGGGGAAGCTGTCTTCGAAACAGATGGGGGTGGAAAAAGTAAACAGAGGATGCTCGAAAACCGTAGGAACATCTCCCGGTGTCCAGAGGTACACGTCAAAATTGATCAATAATTCGTACATCCACGGCAGCTGTTCTTTAAAGGGGAAGTATTCGGTAAAGGGTACGAGATGTATTTTATGATACGTTTCAACGCGGTCCCCTTCCGGGGAGAACAGAATGGAAGCGTTGTAGTCGTGACGGATTTCTTCTCCCTCGTCGTTTGTCAGCAGAAAATAATCATCGTTTCCCGTAAGCAGCCATGTACCGAGGGAACGCTGGTACCGAAGGAAGCGGTCCACCAGACCCGCGTAGTAGTTCCTTTCCGGGTCGACCCGGCTCCAGCGTCTGATATTCGGAACGAAGGCCGTTTCCGACCATGCAACGAGGTCGGGATTATGCGCCATTGCCCGGTCCGTCAGCTTCTGTAAAACGGCCAGCCCCTCTTCGTAATCGTCTTTCCGGGGGTCGGTATTCTGCTGGATAAGGGCGATTGTCGCGGACTGCTCCGCGGAAGGGGTGAAAAAAAGATAGACCTGGCCTGAGAGGTATACGAGGAATACCGCGCTTATAAAAACACCCGTCAGCCGCAGACTCCTTCTCCGATCTGTCCCGGGTCCGGAAAGGACGAGGCGGGTAATAACCGCGTTGGAGGCATACACGAGGAAACTGACCCCCCAAACACCGGTAACCGATGCCAATTGAATAAGCGGGGTAACCTGATACTGAGAGACGCCGAGCATCGCCCAGGGGTAGCCCATGAAGCCGAGGGAACGGAGGAAATCAAAAGCGGTCCACGCGGCCGGAATTGCAAGTGCCGAAAGCATTCCCGAATTTTTCACCAAATTGACCAAAGCCGTCATGAACACGATATAGAGAATGAGGTAATAGACGGTAATAAACTGCAGGGAGATGAGGCTGAAGGTCCCGAGCCAGTAATTGCACAGCATTGTCTGAATGACTCCGAAAAAAACACCGTATAGCACCCCCCACAACCGGGAAGAGGACTGTATCGTTACAAATAAGGGGACCATACATACCCAGGCCAGGAACGGGACACCGTCGAGACGGATAAATGAGGGATGCGCCGCGGTATAGCAGACAGCGGAAAGCAGAGACAGAAGCAGCCCCCAGGTATTGAAAAACGATTCCGAGCCGGTATATTTGTGAAAAATCGTTCGTTTTTTTATCCGGAAATAGATAATTACATATAGTTGAAAAAGCAGCAGAGGAAGATACCGCAGCAGCGAATTAAGCCGTTCCACCGTGGAATCCGGGGCAAGGCGGAGATTGCCGCTGCTTGCCGCGAAGCGCTGGACGTAATCCATATTCGCGTTAGAGGCGTATATATAGGAAAAGAGAAACAGCATAAGCGTAACGGCAAACAAAACTTCGGGCATTCGAAAAATAACGCGGAACAGGGTGCTTCTTTTCTTTCTAAAAAAAAGGAGCCACCACAGAAAATGCACGAAGACAAGAACTAAAAACAGGTAGTC
>CAZSGZ010000076.1:0-13768 GCA_964606455.1 uncultured Spirochaetales bacterium | reverse complement strand
CGAGAGTACCGCAACCATCGAGAGGTTTCCCGCGATAAGGAGAAACGGCATAATAATGCTTACAATTACCCCTACCCTGATAGAAAGGGTATAAAAATTGGTGTTCCGGGTATTGAATTTTTCCTTTTCCCGGTCCTGTTTCGCGAAAGAGCGGACCAGTTTTATCCCGGAAAGGCTTTCCTGCAGTGTATTGTTCAAACGGTCTAAGGCTTCCCGCACCTTCATGAACATGGGGCGGATGATAATGGAAAAGAAGCCGAAGAGCAGCATAATGCCCGCCATAATTATCGTCATAATGACTGCAAGCCGGGCATTCGTAATAAACATGAGAATAACGGCACCGATTAAGAGCATAATCGCCTGAATCATCATGAAAAAACCCATGCGGAAAAACATGCGCACCATATTCACATCGGAATTGAGCCGTACCATCAGCTCTCCCGTTCGAAGCCGGTCGAAATTGGCAAACGAAAAGCCGGTAATTTTCTGAAAAAGCGCATTCCTGAGGTCGTAACTTGCCCCCTGGCTGGAGCGGATAAGTAAGAGCCCGCTGATGTACATGAATGTGCTGCTGAGTGCCGCCGCAGCGAGGATAATTCCGGCGAAGAGAATGATGGCCTTGATATTATTTCCGCTGATACCGATGTCCACGGCGTACTCGGCCAGCTTCGGCTGCATCAGCATTACTCCGGAACTGATAAGGAGAAGAAAAAAAGCAAGGACAAGTTTTCCGGTAAAGGGCCCCCAGAAGCGGAGAATTTTCAGCAGTTCCTTCATATGCTGTTACTGTATCGATTTTTTTTCAATTATCCAACCAAAAAAAATTGCCCCGCAACGGGATATCCCGTACATTGAATATGTGAAAAATCTTCATTTTTTACATCGGGTACTTTCACTCTTTGCACTAGGGGGCCTGCTTTTTTCCTGCGGTCTAATTGCTCCCGACCCCGTTACCGCTCCGGAACTGGAGACGCATGTACGCACGCTGGCCTCCGATTCCATGGAGGGGAGGATGTTCGGAACTGCGGGAATAACTAAAGCGGAGGAGTATATTGCGGGAGAATTCTTGAAGTACGGGCTGCTGCCGCTGTCAGGGATGGAAAACGGAAATGGGTACTTTATTCCTTTTCAGCTGCGTACACACTTGTGGGAAACCGACGTTCCCCTGCTGGAGTGGGGGAGGGGCGGTATAAAGCAAAAGGGTTCCGACGAGCTGTTCTTTGTCGATCTGGATAATTATCCCCTTCCCGGCTCGGCGGCAACGGCCCCGGAGGGTGTGCGCGGAGAAATTGTGTTTGCCGGATACGGAATCGATGCGCCGGAGTATAACTACAACGATTATGAGGACCTCAATGTTGCGGGAAAAATCGTGCTGGTGTTCCGGTATGAACCGAACGAGGACGCCTCCGGTCCCGTATTTGACGGGAAACGGCACTCCAAATACGCGACATTCCTCTATAAGATGCGGACTGCCAAGCGGAAAGGCGCGGTCGGTCTTGTCCTTTTCGACAATCCGCTTCATTACGCGGACCGCGGGCCCTACGCGCCCCCGCCGGGGTTTGCCGGCGGCAGGACTTCCCCCCCGGAAGGAAGCGGCGGTATACCGGGGGTGCTCGTTTCTGCGGAGCGGGTAACGGAACTGTATCCTTCCGTCGATTTCCGGAGCATCCGGAAATCACTCGACAGCGGCGGAGATGTGCCGACGCTTCCGTATGCTGAAGGGAGAATTATCCTTAGGCCGTCCGAACCCGAGACAGTCACTGCCGGGAGGAATGTCGTCGGATATATCCCCTCCCGAAGAAATATGCGCGGCGGGATAGCCGCTGAGGAAAAACTGATTGTAATCGGCGCGCATCACGACCATCTCGGCATGTTCGCGGAAGGTGCTGCCGGTGACCGGATATTCAACGGCGCGGACGATAACGCCTCCGGGGTTGCCGCTGTTCTCGAGCTGGCGGAGTATTTTTTCAGACAACGGCTGTCCGCGGGACTTGTATTTGTTACCTTTTCCGCCGAAGAGCTTGGCTTGTACGGTTCGAAGGCCTTTCTCGATGAGCTGCCGATTGTAAAAGAAAAAACGGTTATGATGATCAATTTCGATATGATTGGAAGAAACCCCGGCCGAGAGGTCATCGTCCAATACAGCGGTCCGGAGCAGCTGCGGGAGCTTCTACAGATGCACCTTCCGGAAGGATTCGATGCGGTCCGGCAGCGCCCGGGCATGCAGGGGTATATCAGCGATTCCTATGTTTTTTCCGAAAGCGGGGTCCCTTCCCTCTTCTTTTTCACCGGTCCGCATGAGGATTACCACATGCCGTCGGATGAAGCGGCCCTGCTCGATTACGTCCGGATGGAGGAGATCGCGGAAACCGCGGCCGGACTTGTCGAGACATTTTCCGAAGTTTTACAGCCGGCAGCTATTTCTTCCCCGTAACCTTGATAATGTGAAAACCAAACTGGGTCTGTACCGGGTCGCTGATCGATCCGGGGCTTAAGCGTTTTACCGCGTCTTCAAAAGGCTTCACCATCTGGCCGGGACCGAACCAGCCGAGGTCCCCCCCCTTTGCCCTGCTCGGGCAGGTGGAGTGCTGCTGGGCGAGGGCTTCGAAGCCTGCTCCCTGCTGAATGTCCTGTTTCAGTTTCCGGGCTAACCCGGCGTCTTTTACCAATATATGACTCGCTTTCCATTCCATGGACGCTACTATATCGAATTATCACGTGTCGATCAATCGGTTTCCATACCCTTTGAATATTTCGGAAATATTCGGCTATAATGGGTTGAAATGGCCGGTAAACAGCGCGGTGCGCAGACAAATTCTTCGCCGAAGCAGCTTCTCACGGTGCAGCGGCTTATTCAGAAGGTCCTCTCTAACACAATGAGCGGTATGCTCGGAAGTACCGTCCAGGTAAAAGCCGCGGAACTTTCTTTTGAAGAATTCCGGGTGATGTGCGATAAGATACAAAACGGGTATATTCTGGCCGTCTTTTCTTCCGCCGACCGGGCTTGTCTGACGTTTTTTGTTCCCGATACCGTTACGGACGCGCTGCTTCATGGAGAGGGAGACGCGAAACAGGGGGCTGCTGCCGTCCGGAAGATGGCGGGAAACCTGCCGAGAATCTGCGGACTGCGGGAAGGCGGCAGCGAAGGACCGGTAATGTCAATCCCGAAGCCTTATTCCGCTGAACATAAAGATCAGGTATTCTGGGCTTCTTCCGAGTGTTCTATCTTTCAATGCCGCACCGGAGTTCACGTATTTTATATTTACTGTTCCGTCGAGATGATAAAATCTGCCGAGGACCTTCTCAACAACGATGCTTCCTTTTTGGAGGCTGTCCGGCAAAAAATTTTATCCCCGGAGCAGACGGCCGAAAGCAAGGAACTGCCGCTGTGGACGGGCCCGATTGAAGCCGAGGTCCCCGTCCGTATCGCGGTAACGAAACCGCTGGAGTTTTTACTCGGCAGCTGTTTTCTTCCCCGGCAGTCCTTTGTGGGGAAGAAAAATGTTTCCACCCTGTTTACGGATATTGCCGGCTCTGCGGTTCCGGAGGAATTGGAAAGCAGCGGGTCCGTATGGTTCCGGTTTTGGGTGGAAGCCGGTGGAGAAACATTTTCCATTTACTACAGTGTTGATGTGAAAGGGCAGACGGAAAAATACCGCCCCTTTTTTGAAAAGCTTTTCAAGGAACTGGTCCGCTACGCGGCGGTATTTTTGCGGCGGGAAATCGGACTTACCCGGGCGGGCGGAAGTATGGTAAAGGGACCTTCGCCGGAATCCTTGAAAGATGCACTTGTTTGTAATTCCCTTATCAATTTTGAGACGAACCAAATCGGCTGCAGGGTCTTCGTTCCGGAGAAGTTTTTTTCCGGCTGTCTCGCCGGGATACTTAAACCCTGGGAGGGGGAAATACTGAAAACAACGGAAAAAGCGTTACTGCCCTTTATGCTTTCCGTTAATTATACCCTTTTCGGGAAGAATGTGGACAGCTTCTACCGGCAGTCGAGTTTTCTAACCGCGTCTTCCGACATTTCTCCCCTCAGGGTTTCCGAACTATTTGCCATTTTAAGTGAAGAGGACAGCCGCCGGCTGGTGCAGAATTATTTTTTATCCAGCGGATGGTCCCCGGATAAAATTCAGGCCTTGTTTGTTTATAGATATTACGTCGATGAGGATGTGAAGCCAAAGGTAGCCCGGGACGTTCTCTTCGATAAGGAGGAATTTGCCCGTTTTTTTCCACCGGCGCAGCGGGACGATTGGCGGCAGTGCAAGGGAGCCGCCGATTCCTACGAGCAGCAGGTACAGTTGAACCGGGAAGCGCTGGAGGGTATTTTCTCGGCAATAAACAGTGACAGGCTGATTTTACCCTACAAGGCGTTTTATATGCTGTATAATGAATATCAGAAGCCGACTGATGAGCATTATACAAAAAAAATCGACGAGATGAAAACTGAAAACCGGGCGGCAGCAGCCCTGCCGGACATTCAGCGGAACCGCGGCCAGCAGGCCGTTTCCTCGATTCCCACGGCACGGCTTGCCCTTGCCCTCCTGCCCGGAGCACCATCGACGGCTGAGCTTGCGAAGTTTATCAGTAAAACAAAACGGGGTGAGCTGGAAGAAGAAATACGGATTCAGAAAAAGAAATTTGATAACGGCGAAATTCCGGCCGAAACTGTGTATAAAGAGATGCTTTTTTTTACCGAGCTTCTGGAGGAGCTGGCAGTACCGGAAGAAGAGATGGTTGAATAGGCGAGTTGCCGGCGGTATTGACATTATGCCGATTATAGATAGAATTGTTATGATTATGAAAACGTCACATGCACGAAACACGATTATCATCGCCGCAGCGGCAGCGTACACGGAGGGAGCTGTCGGCTGAGGATTGCCATATGAGGATAACAAGCCGCGGTTCCTTGACAGGGGCTGCGGCTTTTTTTATATACCGGAAAGGGGCTGCAGCCTTCCGCACGATCCGCGGCCTGCAATAAAAAGGAGTATGCCATGAGAAGAAACATTGTTTGGGAAGGCGCGGGTGAGCTGAAGTATGAAATTCGGGAAATTGTAGAGGTCGGCAACAGACTCGCGGACCTGGGAGTCCCGATGACCTGGGAGAATATCGGCGACCCTATCGCGAAGGGGGAACAACTCTCCCCGTGGATCAGAGAAACGGTTGTTCGTGCGGCGGAGCAGAACGATTCATACCGGTACGTGGCGACAGCCGGGGACCCCGCTACCAGGGAGTTTCTCGCCGCGGAGGTCAACAAACGGGGAGGGGCAAGAATTACCCCGGATGACCTCATCTTTTTCAACGGCTTAGGAGACGCGGTTTCGACCCTGTTTGCCTTTCTCAAACGGGAAGCCCGTGTCATCGGGCCATCACCGGCGTATTCCACCCTGTCTTCGGCGGAAGCCGCGCATTCCGGTTATGCCCATACAACCTACCGCCTGGATCCGGACAACAATTGGATGCCGGACCTGAAAGACATAGAAAACAAGGTGCGCTACAACGACTCCATCGCGGGAATTCTGCTTATCAATCCCGATAACCCGACCGGGGCGGTCTACCCCCGGGGCTATCTGGAGGAGATTGTCCGGCTTGCGGGAAAATACGATTTGTTCGTCCTCTGCGATGAGACCTATGCTCACATCATCTTTAACGGAAATTCTTCCCTCCATTTGAGTGAAGTGATTGATGATGTTCCGGGAATTGCCCTCCGAAGCATTTCCAAAGAATTTCCCTGGCCCGGAGCGCGCTGCGGATGGATCGAGGTCTTTAATCAGGACAAGGATGACAATTTCCGCAGTTTCGTGAAAAGCCTCCTCGATGCAAAACGCCTCGAAGTCTGTTCCACCAGCCTGCCGCAGATGGTAATCCCCCGGGTTGTAGGAGATGCCCGTTATCCGAAGCATTTGAAAGATCGCAGCCTGATGTTTGAACAGCGCGCCCGGGAGGCCTACGACGCTTTTAAGGACATTCCGGAGGTCCGGGTAAATCTGCCCCAGGGGGCGTTTTATTTTACCATCTTATTTAAGGAGGGCGTGCTGAACCACCGGCAGTATCTTCCGGTAGAAAACAGCAGGGCGGAAGAGTTTATAAAGCCTTTTCTCGATTCCGTTCCGCCGGACAAGCGTTTTGTTTACAATTTGCTTGCAGCAGCCGGGATCTGCGTTGTCCCCCTTACCGGGTTCTGTTCCGATCTGCCGGGCTTTCGGATGACACTTTTAGAAACTGACGACGAAAAGCGAAGGGAAACGCTTATCCGGCTCCGCCGGGCCATTGAAGAGTATACAGCAAGCGGCAGATAGGGGAGTATGCAGCTCCCCCTCCGCCGGGCCTGCTAATGGTGCTTTTCCAAATACTCCCGCACGATTCGCGGAGGCTCTTCTCCTTCGGGAACAAAAAGAAGGGATGCGGAATTAATACAGTAGCGTAGTCCCGTCGGTTCCGGGCCGTCCTGAAAAACATGTCCTAAATGGGACCCGCTGGAACTGTCCACCACTTCAATCCGCTGCATGCCGTGGCTGCTGTCGTCAATCAGCCGTACCGCTTCCTCGGAGACGGGCTGAAAGAAGCTCGGCCATCCGCTTCCGGAATCAAATTTCGCGTCGGAGGTGAACAGCGGCTGTCCCGTGGCGGCGGAGTAGTAGGTCCCTTTCCGGTACTCTTTATTCAGTTCCCCGGTAAAGGCCATTTCCGTCGCCTTTTCCCGCAGGACCTGATACTCCCATTCGCTAAGGCGTTCTTTCCACTCCTCCTCGGAGAGTTCAATCGGGTATTGGTAATTGTTCATTGTTTCTAACTCCATTTCAGCCGTCAAATCGCCGCATTGCGGCAGCTGTTCCTCTTCTTGCCCGCCCTGTCCGAAAAGCAGCGCGGGCAGCATCATCAGTATAAATGTTATATATTTATTACTATTCATGTAATCAATATACTGCCGTTTACAGCAAACGGCAATTGAAACACCGGTACAGGCCGTTCAGACTTGTCCAGAAATTAGAAAAATTGGTAGTATCGGTTTATGAACGATAACAGTACAAAACAATTAGAGGAAGCAGCCGCTGAAATGCATGCCGAGGCGATAGAAGGGAATCTTCCGGTAGAAAGTTACGTCGGTTTGCTGCGCGCCCTTACGTCGGTGTGCACGGTGCTGGAGCGGGGTAAGGCGGAACAGGACGGAAAACTTCATTTCCTGCACAAGGACCTCTACTTTTTTAGATATCGGCTTGTCCCCGACCTTCCCGCTGCTGCCGCGGCCGCGCGCGCGTTTACCGCGGACATACGGGTCCGGTTACAAGATACGCCGTCGGCCCGTTACGGATACCGGTTTGCCCTGCAGGCGGTCCTCCGGGAACTTGCCCCCGCGGTCCGGGCTGCCGCGGAGAATTGGGATGTTGCTGCTTTTACCGGCGGGTTCTCTCTTTTTTCGGAAGGCCTAAGCGGTGCGGACGGCGGCGGGCCGGACGCTGAAATTGAGGGGCTTACGCCGGCGGACAGGGAGGCGGTGACGCGGGCCGCGGAGGACACCTGCGGTTTTATCGCGTCCCTGCTCAAGACGCTGTATTCCGCGGACAGCGGGAAGACGGAATATTCTTCCTACACCCTGAATCCGGCCGGCGGGTTCTATCCGGTATGTCAAAGCAGGGAAGAGCTGCTGGCGGTCCTTCATGCCGCCGACCGCGCTCTGGCGGAGAACCCCTATTACCTGTACCGCTACGGGATGAGCGGTGTGTTTTTCAGCGACAGCGACGGCGCCTGGCTTGCGGCACTGCCGGGCAAAGGGCTGCCGTTCATGAAAAATCAGGTCAAGTGGCTTGCCGGTGTTCTTTCGGCACGGGGTATACCGTCGTTCCTCATGGCCCGCCACCTGCGGATTTTGTACGAAGAGCTTACCCGGGACGTTCCGGAGAAGTCCGGACAGTGGGAGCTGCTGAAATGTACCGCGGACTGGCTGGACACGGAGGAGTCGGATTGATGTTTACCGAGGTTGAGCAGTATTCCGATTATCTGGAGGCCCTCCTTCGGGGGGACAGAAAGGGGTGCCGGGAAATTGTGGAGGGCCTGCTCGAAAGCGGGCTGGACGTCAAGAGCCTGTATGTCGACCTTTTCCAGCGGGCCCTGTATAAAGTCGGTGAACTGTGGGAGCAGAATGAGATTAGTGTCGATGTGGAACACTATGCAACCGCAATTACCGACAGCTTGTTCCCCCTTGTGTATCCGAAAATTTTTATGGCGGAACATATCGGCAGGAAGGCGGTGGTTTCCTGCGCCGTTAACGAATACCACCAAATCGGCGGAAAGATGGTGGCGGACATTCTCGAGATGAACGGCTGGGACACAAGATTCCTCGGGGCCAATTCCTCCGCGGAGGATTTGCAGACGGAAATAGTACGGCAATACCCGGACGTGCTTGTTCTTTCGTTAAGCCTCGCGCAGAATGTCGATCTTCTTGTCGAGACTGCCGCGGCGCTCCGGGAAGACTATCCGGACCTTCCTATTCTTGCGGGGGGGCAGGCATTCCGGTTTCTCGAGGAAAGTGTTTTCGATCATCTCACTGGTGTTACTCTTGTCCGTTCTCTCGGTGAGCTGGAGGTTTTCATTGAACGCTTCAATTGATGAAATTTTTCAACAAACGTCGGCCCGGGTCCTTGCGGACAGTCTCGAGGTATATACCGTGCTGTTAGACAATGCAGGTGTTATACAAAAAGCGAATGCCTTTGCCCGGCAAATTTCCGGCGGCGACATCCTCGGCAAACCGTTTAAGGAAATGGTTGTCGGTTTTCACCGGGAGTTCGATCTCGAACAGTTTGTATCCGTCCGGGGACCCCGGCAGGCCCTTTCCCTCGTCTCCCGCGGCGGAGTGCCGAAGACCTTCTATTTTACCTGGGCACGGCAGGGCGATTTTACCCTTCTTGCCGGGGAAAGCAGCGGCGAAGACACCGATATGCTCCGGAAAAGCCTACTCGAGACCAATACGGAATTGAGTAATATGACCAGACAGTATCAGAAAACCAATGCCCAGCTGACCAAGATCAACGAACAGAAAAATACCTTCTTAGGTATTGCGGCACACGATCTGCGGAGTCCCCTCGCGTCCATCCAGGCATACTGCGATTTTCTTCTTGAAGAAACGGACATGGATGAGGAGGAAAAAATCGATTTTATCGAGAACATAAAGCTGTTGAGCCGCCACATGCTCGATCTCTTGGAGGACCTCCTCGATATTACCCGAATAGAAACGGGCAAACTTTCACTCGAGCTGGAAAAGGTCCGGCTGCCCGAGTTGGTCCGAAAAAATTTGCATCTCAACCGTGCAATCGCGGAACGGAAACGGATTGATATCCGTTTGTGCTGTAACGAAGATCTTCCCGATATAATTATCGATCCGATGAAGATCGGACAGGTTGTAAACAACATCGTTTCAAACGCGATAAAGTATTCCAATTCAGGAACACACATTGATGTGGGTATTTTCCGCTCCGGTGATTACGCGGCTGTCTCCGTACAGGACGAGGGGATCGGCATACCCTCGAAGGATTTGGATAAAATATTTCAGCCCTTTGCAAAACTGAAACAAAAAGGGACCGCCGGCGAAACCTCCACCGGGCTCGGACTCGCCATTGTACAAAAAATTATTACCGGGCATAAGGGCCGTGTCTGGGTAGAAAGCGAAGAGGGAAAGGGTACCGCCGTTTATTTTACCCTTCCCCTTCCGTTGCAAAGCGGCGAGGAGGCGTGATATGCTCGATAACGGAATGAAATTGGACTTTTTGCAGCAGGTTGTCTTTGCCCTGGATTCTCCCCTCTACGTTACCGACACCGACGGCATCATTGTTTATGTCAATCCCGCTTTCGAAGAGGTAACCGGGTATATGAAACAAGAACTTCTCGGGCAAAAAACTTCCATCATCAAATCGGGAAAAATGCCGAACAGTTATTACGAAAAACTGTGGTCTACGCTGCTGGATGGGAAAACTTGGAAAGAAGAAATTATCAACCGGAGAAAAGACGGTTCGGAGTATGTTGCTCTGCAGTACGTTACCCCGGTAGCGGACGCACAGGGACGGAACAAACTGTATGCCGCGGTACAGTACGATATTACCCGGGAGAAAGAACTGCAGGATGAACGGGAGATTTTTTTCGATGTATCGGTGGATCTGTTCTGCATAATAGAACCGGACGGGAGATTGAGGCAGACGAATGGTGCCTGGAAGGACATTCTCGGTTGGAAACAGGACGACCTTGCGGGAAAACCGATAATCGGTTTTATTCATGAAGATGACAGAGAAAACTTTACCGCGGTAAATAAACAGATTTGCCGCAGCGGAGAAATTGCGCCGCTGGATGTGCGGGTACAAGCTGCAAACGGCAGTTTCCGATGGGTGTCCTGGCGTATTTATTTTCACGGAGGAAAAGAGCTGTTCTATGCCAGCGGCCGGGACATTCAGAAACGGGTGGAGATGGAGGAAGAAATCCGGAAAATTTCCGTAACCGACGCGCTGACAGGACTCTACAACCGGCTGAAGTTCAACGAAGATCTGGAACGGGAACTGGCCCGGGCAAAACGATACGGGACGCCGTGTTCTCTCATTTTATTCGATATCGATCATTTTAAAAGCATCAACGACACATACGGGCACGGCACGGGGGACGAAGTGCTGAAACGACTTGCAGCTGTCGTGGGCGGCCTCCTTAGGGAAACGGACATCTTCTGCCGCTGGGGCGGGGAGGAATTTGTTATTGTTTGTCCGAATACCGGCAGCGATGATGTCTTTGCTCTGGCGGAACGGGTCCGCGTGGCGGTGGAAGAGTACCAATTTGGAAAAGTTGAAAAAGTAACTATCAGCCTCGGTGTTAGCGCGTATCTTCCGGAAAGTGATAACGAAGAAACTCTTGTAAAGCGGGCCGACACGGCCCTGTACGAAGCAAAAAATCTCGGCAGAAACCGGACGGTACACGGCAGTTAACACAACCGCAAAATATACTATGGAGATAATATGAGAAAAGCAGCGATAGTCGCGGCAAAACGAACGGCCATCGGCAATATAGGCGGATGGCTGAGCACGGTACCGGCGGTGAAAATGGCCTCCGAAGTTTTACGGACAATATTGGCGGAAACGGGTGTTGACCCGAAACAGATAGACGAAGTAATTATCGGCAATGTTGTAGGCGCGGGCCTCGGACAGAACGTTGCCCGGCAGGTTGCCGTGGGGGCGGGGCTCCCCCTCGAGGTCCCCTCGTTTACGGTGGACAAGGTGTGTGCCTCCGGTTTGAAGGCGGTAACGATTGCCTCGCTGATGATCCGGGCGGGCGAGGCTGATATTGTCGTTGCCGGAGGGACGGAAAATATGTCCCGGATCCCCTATTCGGTCCCGTCCGCGCGGTTCGGGGCCGAAATGGGTGATACCAGCATGGTGGACCTGCTGATTCACGACGGTCTGTGGGACATCTTTAACGGCTACCATATGGGGGTGACCGCTGAAAATATTGCCGAAAAGTACAGCATCAGCCGGGAGGAGATGGATGCGTACGCGGCCCTTACCCAGAACCGGGCTGAAAAGGCGATAGACGCCGGTAAATTCAATGACGAGATTGCCCCTATTGGAATACCGAACAGAAAAGGAAAAATCCGCTATTTTGACAAAGACGAGTTCCCACGGAGCGGGGTAACGGCGGAGTCACTGTCAGTCCTGAAACCTGCATTCAAGGAAGACGGTAAAGTGACCTCGGGGTCGTCGTCGGGCATCAACGACGGTGCCGCGGTCCTCTTGCTGATGAGCGAAGAGAAGGCGGCCGAACTGGGGCTGAAACCCATGGGCTTTGTCAAATCATACGCCTCGGCCGGGGTGGACCCGGCCTATATGGGCTACGCTCCCGTCCCGGCAACGGCAAAGGCATTGCGGAAGGCCGGCTGGTCCCTGCGGGACATCGAACTTGCGGAGCTGAACGAGGCTTTTTCCGCCCAGGTCCTTGCCGTATTCAAAGGCTTCGAGAAGGAACTCGGCGGTATCGACCGTGATATCGTCAACGTCAACGGCGGGTCTATCGCCTTAGGCCACCCCATCGGCGCGGCGGGGGCGAGAATCCTTACCACCCTCCTGCACGAGATGGTGAAGCGTGACAATAAGAAGGGATTAGCGGCAATCTGTCTAGGCGGCGGACAGGGAATGTCGATTTTAATCGAGCGGCCGTAAAGTCTGGTACGTATCTGAAGGATAACAGCATGCCGGAAGATGCTTTACGAAAAACGATCCTCCTTGTAGAAGACGAAGCGCTTATCGCCATGAATGAAAAGGCAATACTCGAGCAAAACGGCTACAGCGTCGTTACCGTCCACAGCGGGGTGAAGGCGGTGAAGGCGGTCTCGGAGCGGCACTTCGACTGTATTTTAATGGACATCGATTTGGGTATTGGGAAGATGGACGGTACCGAAGCCGCGGAAATAATCTTACATAATCAGAATATTCCTATTGTTTTTCTCTCCAGCCATACCGAACGGGAGGTGGTCAAGCGCACGGAAAAGATTACCTCCTACGGATATGTGGTGAAGAACAGCGGCGAAATGGTATTGACTGCATCGATAGAGATGGCCCTCAGGCTGTTTACCGTTAACGCCCGGCTGAAACAGCAGGAAATTGAAGCCGTGAGTATTGTAAACAATGTGGACGGCGCGATTATCAGGTACAACCTGAACGGGGAGATTATTTTTTTCAGCAGGGGCGCGGAGAAGATTTTCGGTTATTCCGCGGAAGAAATTGTCGGAACCGACGGTATTGGTCTCGTCAACCCGGAAGTCGACGGTACGGGACTCGATCATCGGAAGCTGCTGGACGATATTTTCATCAACCCGGATAAATACAGAAAGCAGGAAAATGAGAATATATGCAAGGACGGTTCCCGCCGCTGGATGGCCTGGAGTAATGCGGCTGTCTACGATGAAAGCGGCAAAAGGCTCTATGTTCAATCAATCGGAATAGACAGGACCGAACAAAAGCGGGTAAGCGAAGAACTGCGGCAAAGCGAACATAAGTTCCGGTCCTTAGTGGAGCAGGCGGCGGAAATGCTTTTCCTCCACGATACAGAAGGCCGGATTCTGGATGTTAATTTGGCGGCGGTAAAAAACACCGGATACAGCCGGGAAGAACTGCTGCGGATGCATGTTTACGACATCGACCCCGATGCCGAGGACCGTCACGACATGGTACAATTTTGGCAGGGTCTTACTCCGGATGATACGCCTGTTAGAATCGAGGGCAGACACAGGCGGAAAGACGGGTCCGTCTACTTTGCCGAGGTAATAATCTCGAAAGTGCGGCTTGCCGACGGTGATTACATGTTTGGTTTGGCCCGCGACATATCCGATCGAAAAGAGTTGGAAGAGAAAATCCGCTATGAACAGTATTTGTTCAACTATTTAATAGAAACCATACCCGACAGAATTTATTTTAAAGACCTGAAAAGCAGTTTTTTTAAACTGAACTCGGCAACGGCGGCGCACATGGACATCTCCGATCCGGAAGAGGCCCTCGGAAAAACCGATTTTGATTTTTACAGTGAAGAATTCGCGGCCGAAACGTTTTCCGATGAACGGCGGATTATTGCAACCGGCGAACCGATTGTAAATAAAGAAGAGCACCAGCTATTAAAAGACGGAACGGAAATCTGGATGGTCAGTTCAAAATTTCCGCTGCTAAATGAAAGAAAAGAAATTATCGGCACCTTCGGTATCGGGAGGGATGTAACGGAATTAAAGCGGACGACTTATGAGCTGCAA
>CAZSGZ010000075.1:0-13920 GCA_964606455.1 uncultured Spirochaetales bacterium | reverse complement strand
CGCCAATGCCAGGTGGAGCTCTCTCAACGCGGTTTTCGGGTTGTGCTTTGATAAATTGTCCTTCCCTTTTTTAAAATGTCTCTTCCACGTTTCCATATTTTCGTCTGCCTGTCCTATAAAATACTCATGGAAAATTTTTTTGGCAATAGAAAGCACAATGTTCTTGACCTTGTCCGCTATCATTCGTATATTTTCTTAGATTCTTATAACCAAATCTACATTACATAAGAAATAAATACAAAAGTTGTTAGGAGGAACAGAGATGAAGATTAAACCTATCGGAGACCGAATACTTGTGAAGATGGAGGGAGTCGAAGAGAAAACAGCAGGCGGCATTTTTATCCCTCAAACCGCTCAGGAAAAAACCCAGATTGGAAAAGTCCTTGCGGTAGGTGACGATAAGGAAATGATTAAGGTGAAAGTTGGTCAGAAAGTGATGTATGACAAATACGCCGGTACGACCATCAAAGTTGACGGAGACGAGCAGCTTATTGTCAAAATGCCGGATATTTTAGCGGTTATTGAATAATAACCGACGGACAACTGCAAAGAGCTGTTCATTTCGAGCAGCTCTTTTTTTTTATCTTTTTTATCTTTTTTTCGTCATTCCCACAAAAAGTCTTCGATGTCCGCGGCAAGAGTGTCCGTTTCCGTAAAGGAAGTCCGGGCAGGCGGCAGTGAAGAGAGAAAAATTTTGCCGTAACTTTTTCGCAGAATTCTCGGGTCGGCTATGACAATTACCCCCCGGTCGTTTTCTTTTCTCATCAGTCTCCCGAACCCCTGCTTCAGCTTCATTACTGCTTCGGGAAGGGAGCGCTCGAAAAAGGGATTTCCGCCGAGCCGCCGTATTCTGTCCAGCCTTGCTTTCGTGACCGGTTCCGTCGGGACCCGGAAAGGCAGTTTCGCGAGAATAACTACACTGCAGGTCTGCCCGGGGGCGTCAATTCCCTGCCAAAATGAATCGGTTGCAAACAAAACGCTGGCAACGTTATCGACAAAACGCTTAAGCAGCTTTGCCCGGTCCTCATCCCCCTGTATCATTCCGCTGATACCGGCTTCGTCGAGTCCGGGCTTCACCGCGGCGTACACTTCCTTCATCATAGCGTAGGAAGTAAACAGCACCAGCCCCCGTCCTTTGGAGATAGTGAGCACGGCCGAAACAAGACGGCTGATGTACCCGGTAAACTCCGCCTCCCCGGGGTCCGGAGCGTCGGAGGGGATGCCGAGGAGTACGTTTGTATCGTAGGGAAAGGGAGAATCCAGCAGCAGGGTACGGACCCGTTCGTCCCGGCCCCCGGCAAGGCCCACCTGCGCCATCCAGGAGGTGAATTTTTTTCCTACCGTCAGGGTAGCGCTGGTGCAGATGACCGTTTTGTTCGGCCGGAAAACCGATTCGTAGAGGAGGGAGGACATATCCAAGGGGGTAACCACGTAGGTGCAGAACGTTCCGCCGGAATGGGAATATCCTTTTTCGATCCAGTACACGTTATTTTCCGTGTCCCTGTCCTCCAGGAAGAGATAGCAGAATTCCGCCGTCAGTTCGAACCTCCGGATGACCATTTCAAACTCATACACCTCCGGTTCTTCTTCCAGCTCCGAAGGAAGCTCCTTCACAACCCGGACCATCCTGTCGAGCAGAGTCAGCACCCCCCGGTGGAACATCTTCATCATTTCAAAAAACGGCGGCGCCTGCCCCTCCTCTTCAGGAATCTCCAAAACGGTAAATGTCGGCTGCTCGCCTAAAAACAGCAGGACCTCGCTTTCAAGGGCATCGAATAGTGAAAAACATTCCCGTACGGAATCGCCGATGGGATCGAGGACCGAAGCGTTGTTCCATTTCTGCCGGAGCTTATGCACAAGGCCTGTCTGTTCCCGTCCCTGCCTGCGGATAAGGCGGTGTCCCTGTTTCATGAGCATAAATTTATTCAGCCGGCGGGAAAAAAAGGAGGTCGCCGATGCCTCCATGGTATGGGCTTCGTCGAATATGTATCTCCTGCACGGCGGGAGGACTGCGGTGGAATCGAAGCCCCCTTCTTCCATCTTCATTGCGAAATCGGCGAACAGCAGATGATGATTTGCCACGATGATGTCCGCGGAAGCGGCTTCCTTTCTTGCCTTTAAAACAAAGCACCCTTCCCGGTTAGGGCATTTCAAGCCGATACAAGTGTCCGCTTCGGAACAGACCATGTTCCAAACCTGTGCGGAGGGCTGAAAGGAAATGTCCGATTTACTTCCGTCTTTTGTCTTCTCGACCCAGGCTTCCAGCCTGTTCAGTTCATCCTCCAGTCCGGAAAACAGGGTTATTTCCCGCCGTGCCTCGTCCAGCTTCCTGAGACAGACATAATTCGACCGTCCCTTCGCAAGAACAACTTTTATTTTTTTATCTAATGCCGAGGTAATAACGGGAAGGTCCTTTTCAAGGATCTGCTGCTGCAGGTTGATCGTATTTGTCGAAACAGTTACCCGCTCACCGTTTGTGTCGGCCCAGCATACCGCCGGCAGTAAATACGCGATCGATTTCCCCACTCCCGTCCCCGCTTCGATGACCGCAATTTCATCGTTGTTGAAGGCGGCGGCAGCTTCGCCGAGCATTTCCAGCTGTTCCCTCCGTGGAATGAACCCGTCGATACGTTCCGCCACCGCTCCCTCCGTATCGATATAGGGAAGCAGCTCCGCGGGGTCCAGAAACACCGTTTCTTTCACAAGGACCGGTTCGGACACCACGTAGACCCTCTCCACCGCGTTGTCGACAATGAAAAAGCCGATTCCGCTGTTTCCGAGGCGCGAAGCAACCTGCAGGTCCGGCCCGCTTGGACTGAGGTTCCCGCCGGGATGATTGTGAATGACGACGTCCCCCCGTTCCATCTGATGCTCAAGAGCGGGGACCTGGGAGTCGTCCCCCCGGGCGGCGACATGGATGTCCGTGACAATCCCCGCTTCATCGCACCCGCCTACAGCGAGGACTTCATTGCCAAATGCCTGAATAATCGCTTCCCGAAGCCGCTGTATTGCCCCGGGGCTCATCTTTTCGGTTGCCTTCATCTTGTTGACACATTATCATGTATGTGATACCTCTAGCCAGACAGGAGAAGTCTCATGATTGTACTAAAATTCGGGGGAACATCGGTCCAGAATGCCGAATGGATGGACAAAGCCCTGGATATTGCCGCGGACCAGCTCGGCCGCTCACCGGTCATAGTCAGTTCCGCGATGTCAAAGGTAACCGATACACTGCTGGATATCGCCGCCTGTTCGGAAACGGGTGACGAAAAGCAAGCCTCTGTACTGATCGAAACTGTCCGTGATAAACATATCTCGGCGGCCGATGAGTTTTTGACCGGCAGCAATTTGATCGATGCACTGTCGAAAATTAAAAACCATATTGAAAAACTCGCATCCCTCTCAAAGGGGCTGCTTTTGCTGCGGGAATGTACTCTGCGGAGCTCCGACACAATCGTCTCCTTCGGCGAAATCCTGTCCACCACCCTTCTCTACTACCGAGCGAAAGAGCGGGGTATAACAGCCGAACTCCTCGATTCCCGGGACTTTATCGTTACCGACAGCGAGTTCTCCGAAGCCTCGCCGCTGTTCGATGAAACGAACCGTAAAATACAAGAGCTGGTACGGCCGGCGAAAGGCAAACTGCTGATCGCCCAGGGTTTTATCGGGAGAAACAAAAACGGAGTAACCACGACCCTCGGGCGGGGAGGTTCAGATTATACCGCTACCATTATCGGAGGCGCCCTGGATGCGGAAGAGGTGCAGATATGGACCGATGTAGACGGGATAATGACAACAGATCCGCGAATTATCCCCGAAGCCAGGACTATTTCCGAAATCAGTTATGAGGAGGCGGCGGAGCTTGCGTTTTTCGGCGCAAAGGTGGTACATCCCTCCACAATCCAGCCCGCCGTACGGAAAAACATACCCGTTGTAGTAAAAAACACCCGGAAACCGGAAGGGGCCTTTTCCAAAATAACGTCCAATTTGGAGGAAAAAGGCCTGCGGGCAATCGCGGGAAAGAAAAATATTTCCCTGATCAATATCGAATCCTCGCGGATGCTGAATGCCTACGGTTTTTTGAACAGAATATTTTCTATTTTTGAAAAATATAAAACACCGGTCGACCTTGTCGCAACGTCGGAGGTTTCGGTATCCATGACTATAGACAATCCGAAACAGCTCGAGCCCATTGGAGAAGAGCTGAAGGAGCTGGGGACCTTTTACGCCGAGTCCGGGAAGAGCATTATCTGTCTGGTAGGGCAGGATTTTTGGAAGGACTCATCATACATTGCCAGGGTCTTTACGGCCCTCGAAGGACTCCCGGTCCGGATGGTCTCCCTCGGGTCCTCGGACATCAACCTTTCCCTGGTGGTACCCGAAAAGGAAATGGAGGAGGCAATTAAAAGACTTCACGCTGAATTCTTTTAACATACATCCGTATGGATCTGGTATTTTATAAACTTCACTGCCTAACCGAAGATTATATTCTAATAAATACCATTTCCAATCCCGAGCTTCCTCCGGAACTGTTTCCCCATACGGCGGCGGCAATCTGCAGGCGGCGGACCGGTGCCGGAGCAAGCGGCGCGCTGTTCCTGACGGCATCGGATACCGAAGTCACTCTGCAGCTCTACCTTCCCGACGGCGGACCAGCCCCGTTCCGCGGCAACGCGGTTCTCTGCGCTTCCCGCTACCTGTTCGATTCGGGACTCGTGGGCACCGACTCTTTCTCCCTGTCCATAGCCGATAATTCGGTACCCGTGGACGTTATCGACAGTGCCAATTTCAGAATTCCCGTCGGCACCCCGGTAAATCCGAATACCGGCTCCGTTCTGCTGCCGGAACCGACAACGGATTACACCCTCCCGCTGATGATCGACGGAAAACAGCACATGGTCTCCCCCGTTTCCATACAGGACACCTTTCTCGTCCACATTACCGATTCCCGGCGTAACTCCGCGCTTGCCTCTTTTACCGATGCCGTTACACCACAGGATAAAAACAAGTATCCGGTCCAACCTGTATTCCTGTTTATTCAAAGCCGCGAGGAATGCAGTGTCCGGTTTCTGAAACGGAGAACAGCGGGCTTCGATTTTTCCTGCGCCTGTGCCGCGGGGGGTGTCGCCGGTGTAATGAACGGTTTAACTGAACGGGAACTCGTTATTCAGTTTAGAAGGGAAACCCTGTTTTTTCAGTGGCTCGAGACGGACAACACGGTGTATGTGACCGCTGCTCCGCGCTATGTATATTCTGGAAATTACGAATTCGATGAATCCGCCGCGGGCTTTTCCAGTTGATACTCATCTATTTTCCTGTGCAGCGTTTTCCGGCCTATTCCCAGAACTTCGGCGGTTTTACTCTTGTTTCCGTTTTGAAACGCAAGGGTGCTCTGAATGATCTGCTTTTCCGCCGCGGATAAACTCGTTCCCAGCTGAATCTTGATATGGTTTTCGTCGGGACCGGAGCGGACTGCCGGGGGAAGATCGTTTTCCGTAATAATGTGTCCCTTGCAGAGAACAACGGCGCTTTCGATTGAATTCCTGAGTTCCCGGATGTTTCCCGGCCAGGAATATGAATACAGCAGATGCAGCGCCTTCGGATCGATCCCTTCCACGTTTCTGTTGTTCTCCAGGGCGAATTCCTTTAAAAAGGAAGCCGCCAGGAGGGGTATGTCCTCCTTCCGCTCGCGCAGCGGCGGTATATGAACATTGACGACATTGAGCCGGTAAAAGAGATCTTCCCGGAAATTCCCCGCTTCGATTTCTTTCGTCAGGTCTTTGTTTGTTGCCGCTACCACCCGGACATCGACATGCACCGTCTCCTCTCCTCCCACCCGTTCAAAAGCCTTCTCCTGCAGTACGCGAAGGATTTTTATCTGCACATTAGGATTGATCTCTCCTATTTCATCCAGAAAAATCGTGCCGGTGTGGGCCAGTTCAAATCGTCCCCGCTTCCTGCCGATGGCTCCGGTGAAGGACCCCTTTTCGTGACCGAAAAGTTCACTTTCCAATAGACTTTCCGCGAGTGCCGCGCAGTGCACCTTGATAAACGGTTTGTCTTTCCGGTCGGAAAGATTGTGCAGGGAATCTGCAATCAGCTCCTTCCCGACACCGCTCTCTCCGGTTATCATGACGGAAGCCTTCGTTTCCGCTACCTGGTCGATAATATCGATCACCTGTTTCATCTTGGCGCTCTTACCGATGATGCTGGTGTATTTCTGCCTGCTTCTGTTTTTTTCCACCTCGTCCTGCAGGGCGCGGTGCTCCAGAATGAGGTGCCGATTACTGAGGGCCCGTTTGACGAGAAGGGCAAGTCGGTCGAGGTTGACCGGCTTTGTCAGGAAGTCATAGGCACCGTCCCGCATCGCGTTGACCGCCGACTCGATTGTCCCGTGGCCGGTGAGAATAATGACCGGTATTGTCGGAAAGGATGAGGATACTTTTTTCAAGAGCTCTTCCCCCGACAATTCGGGCATCTTCAGGTCCGCGATAACCAGGTCCATCTCCTTCGTGTGGACCATATCGAGGCCTTTTTTTCCGTTTTCCGCGAGAAAAATATTGTAGCCCTCCATTTCCAGGGCCTTTCCCAGGCCCTCCCGGATATTTTTCTCGTCGTCGACAATCAGCACATTAAACTTCATCCCCTTCCCCCTTCCAGCTGAGCAGGTGCTGTTCCTTCTGCGGTATCGGAATAAGAAGGGTGAATGTCGTCCCTTCATTTTCCTTCGACTGCACCGTAATATCCCCCATATGCTCTTTCAAAATTTTATAGACAACCGTCAATCCGAGGCCCGAACCGAAATCTTTGGTAGTAAAGTAGGGTTCGAAAATTTTCTCGATGTTTTCCTCTGAAATACCCCGGCCGGTATCGGAAAAATCAACCGCCGCCATATCTCCCCGCCGGCCTGACCGCACGCGGAGCACCCCGCCTTCCGGCATTGCAGCGATAGCGTTTTTAATACAGTTCAGGAAGGCCTGTTTCATATATTTTTCGTCGATCATCACCTCCGGTAAATCAGGGTCCAATTCCCGCTCACACCGGATGCCGGACTGCTCCAATTCCACTTTTACCAGTTCAAGAACATCGGCAAGTATTTCATTTACATCCCGCTCCTCGACCCTCGTATCCATAGGCCGGACGGCAAAGAGAAAATCGACGACAATACCGTTTAACCGGTTAATTTCCTCATCGATAATGTCGAGGTGGTTCTGTATAAGACTTTCGTCGGTTGTGTCGGCGGCAAGGGCTTTTTGAATGAGCTGGATGTGAATGCTCATCGATCCCAAGGGGTTTTTAATTTCATGGGCCACACCGGCGGCGAGGGTGGTAAGTCCCGCGAGGGATTCCGCCCGTCGAAGCCTTGCGTCCCGCTTCTTTTTTTCCGTTACATCGTTGGCCAGTATCAGATTACCCTGGATTGTACCGTTTTTTACCTGCGGAATAATGCTGACAAATAGAATTTTCTGCGTCCCGTGACGGTCAAAAGTGAATTCTTTGTCCCGGACCTTTTCGTCATTTTCGATACTTTTCCGGATAAAACCCCGCAGTTCATCATCCCGAATCAGTTCCCAAACATAGTCTTCCGCCCCGTCCTGTTTCTGCAGCTGCAGGAGGCGTTCCGCCGCCTTGTTTGCAAATACCGTTTTGTTCTCCCTGTCTCCCACAAGTATCCCGTCGGGAATGGACTGTAGGACCACTTCGAGGCGTTCATTTTCATCCGCTAGATCGTAAAGGAGTTTGTATACCTGCTGATTATCCAGTTTGTCGAGTTTATCCAGGGCCCGTACAATAAAATTTCTCATTCGGCCCGCCGCATGGTGAAAAAAAGCTCTTCGATTTTTGAGGAGGGTTTTTGGTTGTACAGATTAATTCCCGACAGACACTGCTGGATCTCTCCGTTCCACTCCTCACCGCGGGCGGTTTTCTCCGGCGGTATATCGGGTCCGGACCGGTATTTTTTTTGCAGCAGATCCGTTAGGAAACGGAAAAAATAAAAGGCACTGTTTTTGTCCTTCACCGTATCGGCAATCTGGTGCAGCACGGGAATGTAGTCCGGTTCTCCCGATTCGATACACTGGATGAATTGTGCCGCCGACGTACGAAGGTCCCCGGTTTTTATATGCTGCCAGGCCAGGAAAAAGGACTCTAAATCGGGATATTCACCGGTCTTTTCGCCGAAAATGCTCTCGAGCACTTTCTGTTCTTCCTCCGCCGTCCGTTTCGGAAAATGATACTGCCGCAGCCGGGATAAGATTGTCGGAATAATGAGCCCCTTCCTTGTTGTTATACATATAAAATAAACACCTTTCGGCGGCTCTTCAAGAATTTTCAGCAGCGCGTTCCGTGAACTGTCCACCATTCTCTCACAATTCTCTATTATTATTACTTTTCTGTTACTCGCGCCGGTGGTATGGACCCATGAGCTGATGCTCCGCACCGCTGCAATAGGTATATTGTCTTTCGGATATTCTTCCGCCAGTGCCGCCGCTTTTTCGACGGTTTTTTCCACCTCCTTCCGGAGGACCTCTTCTTCCGGCTTCGGCGAATCGGGATCAAAAATTCTAAGCCCCTCTTCGATAGCACTGATGAGGTCCCGGACTTTTTTCTCCTTCGAATCGCTCCCCTCAAAGGCATTCGGATCGAAGCGGCGGACGCATTTTTCCAGTGCCCGGATAAACAGATACGCACCGGCTTTTCGCTGCTGCCGCAGATATACGTCGGCACATGCCTCTATTTCATCGGTAAAGCGGTGCGGACCGGCAAGCACCATTCCGGTATGCTGGAGCCGCCTGTTCAGCCCGCAGGAGGGACAGGCGCAGTTCCATTCCGCGCTGCCGGCTTCACACAGCAGCACCCGTGCCAGCTCCAAAGCGGCAGTCTGCTTCCCGGTAAATCTGTCGCCGTACAAGAGCAGAGAGGAAGGCAGAGAATCGCCGCGGATATCCTGCTTCAGCTGCGCTACAACATTTTCCTGTCCCAGTACATTTTCAAACATGAACGTTTTCCCCGGCACCAAATATTTCGACCCTACTCGGAAGAACCTGCAGAAGGACCCCCGCGAAAATACTCTCGTCCAGCAGGTTTCCCAGTTCAATAAAGGGCTGCAGGTACATCAGAAAGGTAATGACCGCGCAAAGCAGCACACCTTCAACGATCCCGAGAAAAAACCCCAGCGCCCTGTCGAGTTTTTCCAATTTCAGCGCCTCAAAAAGGCGGTGAATCAGTCCCTCGCTGATTTTTATCAGTATATAAACTACCAAGAAGACAGCCAAAAAGGCAATAACAATCGACGCGGACCGGATTCCCGTGTAGTTCTCCAGCAGCACCGCCGCGGGACGTGCAAAAAGCACCGCACAGGCGATTCCAAGTAAAAGAGCGGCAGCGGAAAGCACTTCCGCGATAAAACCGCGATAGACACAGCGGATAACGGCTACTACAACGATAACGGCAAAAACAATATCGAGGGTACCGATGTTCATACTCCCGGGTCCAGGACCGAGTGTATTTCCCGCACAACCAGCGCCGCGGCGTCTAAATGCGCGAGACGGCGGATGTTCCGCGACAAGGTCCGCTCTTTCTCCGGGTCCTCGAGGATGCCCGTAATCGTCCGCAGCAGCCGTTCCGGCGAGGCTTCCTCTCCTTCCAGCACAGCGGCGGCATTGTTTTCCAGAAAAAGGCGGGCGTTTTTTACCTGGTCCCCCCTGCCGGCGCCTCCCATGAGAGGAATGAGGACGGCGGGTTTCCCTAAGAGGCTGATTTCCGCCAGAGTGTTTGCCCCGGCACGGCATACTACCAGGTCCGCCGCCGCGAGAAAGTCCGGCATCTCCGTACCGATGAAACCGAAGGTGCGGTACAGGGGATGGTCGGAGGGGCGGTACTGTTTCAGCCCCATCTGGTGGAGAACAAAATAGTTCTCTTGAAGGGATGGAAGAATTTCCCCTATCAGCTTATTGATCTGTGCCGCTCCTTGGCTTCCGCCGAGAACGAAAATCACCTTCCGCCCCGGAGGGACTTTCAGCATCTCAATGCCCCGTTCACGGCTCCCGCCGCTGATTTCTTCCCGGACCGGGTTCCCGGTAACCGCAATCTTTTTCCGCATGGTACTATCGAAGTATTCCTTCGTCCGTTCGAAAGCGACGCATATTGTTACCGCGTACCGGGCATTCAGCTTCGTTGCCAGACCCGGGTCGGTGTCCGATTCGTGGGTAATGACGGGAATGCCCCGCCTGCCCGCGGCAACGACCAGGGGGACGCTGACATACCCTCCCTTGGAAAAGACAAGTTCCGGTTTATATTTTCCAATGATACCGAAGCATTTGACAATACCAGCGATTATTTTAAAAATATCAACAACGTTTTGCAGTGAAAGGTAGCGGCGCATTTTCCCCGCGGGGATGCCTGTAAAGATAAGCCCCTCCGCTTCCACGAACTTTTTTTCCATCCCATGCTTCGAGCCGACCCAGACAATGTCGGCATCGATGGTTTTTTGTAATTCCCGCGCTACCGCCAAACCGGGAAAAACGTGTCCGGCGGTCCCGCCCCCGGTAAATAAAATTGTCCTTTTCATGTAAACCCTTGTCAAAAGTGATGTTTCGCCATATCTTCACAGTACCATGAGAAGGCGTTCAGGTTCAATTCTACAGCTGTTTCTTTCGTCTCTTGTTTTCTTTTTTGTTCCTCTACGGCTCTCCGGCATCGACACTATTAGCGCTGTCGGGGAAATAGCGGAACTGTGTCCCGGACTGCCGCCTAAGGCCCAGTCGGAGCTGTACCACACCGGAAAAACAAGCAGGTTCTATTTTACTCCTGCCGATTCGACCAGGTATCTGCCGGAAAACGCTTTTTCCGCCGCCATAACGGAAAATCTGACCGAACTATCACCGAACATCGGGGTGGAAACGCTGTACCTTTTCGAGGCCCCGGGGATTTCCCCGGCACAACAAGATATGCTTGGTATCTATAACCTTCTTCGAAAACTGAGTACCGTGAAAGGAATTGAGTACTACAGCGCTTCGAGGGAGCGGATGAGGACCTTCTTCCGGGAATTCTACACAATAGACGGACCCGAACAAACCGGGGCCGTCCCGGACCGCCTCGTTGAATCCATTCCCCGCGAGGACGTTCTCTATGCCTTTCAAGAGGACCTTACCTTTGGGAAAAACATTTCACGGCTGCGCTACCGGTATGAGAGTCCGTTTATCGCTCTGTCGATCGTCAATTTGGGAAAAATGCGCTACGCCCTTATTCCTCTCATTCAGGAGGAAGGGATGCAGATGCACCTGATTATCTATGTCCTCGACGGCTTTATCATGTTTTACGGCAACTGCGGCGTCAGCACGATAGAATTTTTCGGACTGGTACAGAAGAAAAAAGAGAGCTTCTCAAACCGTATCGAAGCAATGTACCGCTGGTTCCGGGGACAATACGAAGAAACTTCCTAACCTATTTTTAACATTCTATTCATCAATCCCTGACAGGGACCTTTTATCTTCCCACTTAACAAAACCAAATTCATATGGAGGAAAAGAATGAAAAAATTACTTATCGCGGGACTTCTTCTGCTGGCCGCCGGAGCAGCGGTTTTCGCCGGAGGAGGACAGGAATCGAAGGGACTGAGCGGAGATTACGAATTAGGCGGATCGACAACGGTAGAGCCCGTCGCGTTGGCCGTGAATGACGTATTCGAAGAAAAATACCCCGGTTTAAACCTGTCATACGACAGTCAGGGTTCGAGTGTCGGTGTACAGGGCGCTCTTGAAGGTACCTACATCTTAGGCGGCGCTTCCAGGGAAGTAAAAGACTCTGAAAAAGAAAAAGGTGCAAAATCCGTTGCTATTGCAAAAGACGGAGTTGCGGTAATCGTGAACAAGGATTCCATCAACATTTCCAATTTAGCACTGGAAGAGATCGCGGATATTTTCGCGGGCGATATTTCAAATTGGAAAGAGGTAGGCGGCCCCGATCACGACATCGTCGTTTTCAGCCGTGACGAAGCTTCCGGTACCCGTGACTGCTTCGACAGCGGGACCGTGAAAGCATTTGATAAAAAAATTGTCGGTTCCGCCGCCATCGTTACATCTAACGGAGATATGGTTTCGAAAGTCGGCAGTACGCCTTACGCTGTCGGTTACTGCGGATTCGGTTATATTACCCGGGACCCTGGAACAAAAACGGTAACGGTAAACGGGGTGGTCCCCGAACCTAAAAACGTACTCGACGGTTCCTACGCGGTTTCCCGTAACTTGAACATCGTATACACCGGATCTCTCGATGACGATCCTTTCAAGAAAGCCTACGTGGACTTCCTTCTTTCCGACGACGGTCAGGCTATTGTTGCTGAAGAAGATTTTATACCTTTACAGTAAGTAACCGTTTTTTAACGATTTCACACGGCCCCGCGGAAATCCGCGGGGTTTTTTAACGAAAATCTAACAAAACTATAACAATTGGTAACACTAGAACAGGTAATGTACGGTAATACAACGGAAAGGAGTTCTCGATTTGGCAGGAAAAGCAGGAAAAAGAGAAAAAAAACCGGGAGAAGCAGTTACTGAACGGGTCCTTCTCTTCGCGGCCCTTCTGTCAGTTCTCAGTGTTATTTTTATCACGCTGTTTATAGTAATTGAAGGCGCGCCGCTGTTTCAAAAAGTCGGGATATTTGAATTCCTTTTCGGCAAAGAATGGGGCCCAACCGGTGAACCTCCGAAATTCGGCATTCTGCCTTTTATCATGGGCTCGATATGGATTACACTGGGGGCATTGACAATAGCCGTTCCCATTGGACTTTCGGTCGGCATTTTTATGGCTGAAATTGCGAAAGGACGAATCGCTCGCTTTCTGCGAAGTGTAATCGAGTTATTGGCGGGTATCCCGTCCGTTATTTACGGTCTCTTCGGCTACATAGCCATCGCCCCGATTATTCGGGGAACAACGAGCAGCAATACCGGCTTGGGAATACTGACCGCTTCCATTGTGCTTGCCATTATGGTGCTGCCGACAATTGTCAATATTACGGAAGTATCGATCCGCGCCGTTCCCCGGGAGTACAAAGAAGGTTCCCTCGCGTTAGGGGCAACCCACTGGCAGACCATTTACAAGACCCTCGTTCCCGCCGCGAAATCAGGCATTATCGCGGGGATCATCCTCGGCATGGGCCGTGCAATCGGAGAAACTATGGCGGTGCTGATGGTTGCGGGTAATTCAATTCAGATGCCTAAAGGGGTCCTCTCCCACGCCCGAACATTAACCATGAATATTGCAACGGACATGAAGTACGCCGCGGGAGACCATTGGACAAGCCTCTTTACCACCGGCATCGTTCTCTTCTTTTTCATTTTAGCTCTCAATCTAGTCGTGCAGGCACTGCTAAAGCGGTCGCTTACAAAAGCTGAAGGGTAGCACAATGCAGCAACTTTCCAAACGGACAATAAAAAATAAACGAAGCGACAGAATTGCAAAGACGATTATTTGGTTTTTCGCCGGATTGACTATTATCATCCTTTTCTGGATTGTTGGATATATCATGGTAAAGGGGTTTTACTACGACAGGAGTCCCTGGTACGATGTAACCGACGTTGAAGAGGCGGCAGTTTCCACATGTCCTCCTTCGGACTGTACGTTCGTTATCATCACCCATCGAAAGGTTGATGCCGACGACCTCACATACGCCGATTTACAGACAATTTATACAAAACCGAGACGGGAGAATTGGGGGTTTTACACCCAGCAGGATATTAAAGTGTATCCTATTGCATTTAAAACAAACAGCGGCATCGAATTCGGCAATTCCTTTGCCGATTATATTTTGACCGAAGATGGTGAAACATCGAAATTCAGTAAATACACGAGCTTCGTCACCTCCGCTTCGGAAATGGTAAAAAAAGTATCCGTTACGGAAGGCGCAATCGGGGTCCTTCC
>CAZSGZ010000074.1:0-14051 GCA_964606455.1 uncultured Spirochaetales bacterium | reverse complement strand
ATTCATCCCCACGGAACTGATTATGCAGGAGCAGTTCCGCATTATCTGTATCGGAGGAGTTTTAGAACGGGCAGGTGCCGAATTTATCAGTTCCCACCCGGAACAGTATCTGGGGAATATCCACGGTAATTTCTTTTTTTTCTCCGTCCGGGCCATTTCCCCGGAAAAAGGGGTGTTAGATTACTATCATCCGAACAATATCAGGATCAAGTCGCTCTTTATGGAAAGCGCCGACCGGGGGGTCCTGCTGGTGGATTCGTCAAAGTTTTCGAAGCCCGGCACCGTCAACTGGGTGGGATACGACAAGCTGAAAACCGTTATTACGGATACAAACGCACCGGCTGAAGTTATTTCCATCCTGCAAAACGCAGGAGTTACGGTCCTGCAGTAAACTCAGCCGCCGAGAATTTTGCGAAGCTTCTCATGGACCGCCATGGTCCTGCCTTCTTTTCGAAGAGTTTCGAACTCCCCGTCGGCGAGAAGCGAATCGGCCAATTCTATAAACCACCGTATCCGTGCAACGCTCTCCTCCAAAGCTTTCACGCCGTCTACCCGGGAGGGCCAGATATCGATGTCGTACCATTCATCGTACCCTATCTTCCGCAGGGAATAGAAAAACTCGAGAGTTTCGAAAAAGTTGATGCTGCCCAGCAGAAGGTCATCGTCCCAGGTACGGTAGTTGTCGTTTAAATGGATGTCGAATAAACGTCCGTAGAGTGCGGCAAACTCAACGGCTTCCGCCGGGTTTTCCCCTGCGGCAAGGGAGTATCCCAAATCGACCACGACCCCTAAGTTCGGTTTGCCGATTTTTTCGCAGATAGCCACGGTCCTTCCCACGGTGCTGATATGCTGATGCGTCCTCGGTTCTTTTGCCTTGTATTCTATGGCAACCTTTACATCGCTCCGGTATTCCGCGACTTCGGCCAACGCATCGAGCATCCAGTTCCACTTTACCGTGTAGTCGTCCTCGAAGGGATAATCGAAGCCGTCGTGGGCAAACCACAGAAGGACGTCGTAGGCATCGAGCTCCGCCGCCTGGTCCATGGATGCTTTAATAGCGTCGATATACTTTTTCCGAATTTTAGGGTCCCGGCTGGTAAGTGTTCCGGTCTTCTGTTCCGCTTTTAAATAGGTGTCGGGACATACACAGCCGACCATCATCTTATATTCGGCAAGTTTTTCTTTTATTATCTGCAGCTCATCCGGCTCGGCATACATCATCCCGATTCCGTTAATACCGTCGATTTTCGCGAATTCATCGATCATTTCGGGAAATGTCAGCCCTTTCCTGTACCCCTTTACCACAAACCGATCTTCACAGGGTGAGAAGGCCGCCCCCGCGGCTTGAATTTTCAGCATTGCTTCCTCCTTTGCAACAGCTTTTCCATCAATTAGTTTTAAGAGCTTGTTCTATTACTTCTAAAACTTGATCACATTCATCTTTCGAAACAACAAACGGCGGCTTCACCTTCAGCACGTTTTTGAGCATCCCGCCGACACCGAACAAAACGCCGTGGTCCATGCCGTAGCTGCGCACGTTATGGAGCAGTTCTCCGTCGGCTTCCCTCGATATCGGATCTTTCACGAATTCCACCCCGACATGCAGTCCCGCCTGCCGAACATCCCCGATGCGGGGATGGTCTTTTTGCATCTTTTTCAGCTCCGCCCCCAGGTAATCGCCCATTGCGTTGCAGTTGTCGAGAATGCCGTTTTCGAGCATATCGATCTGTTTCAGCGCCGCAACCTGGCTTACCGTGTTGTTGGCAAAGGTGTGGAGCTCCTCGGTGTCCGGAGAAAACCCCTCCAAATCGTCGCTGATCATTGTCGCCGCGATGGGAAACCCGGCGCCCAAACCTTTTCCGAGACAGATCATATCCGGTTCCACACCGTAGTAACCCGATGCGAACCATGTCCCGATCCTGCAGTAGGTCTGGATCTCGTCCCAAATAAGCGGAATACCGTACTCGTCGCAGATTTCCCGCACTCCCCGGTGATACGCCTTTGGAAAGATAATCTGTCCACCCGATGCCTGCAGGGGTTCCATAATAATTCCCGCCGGCGGGCCGTTTACACCCCGCTCGATGGTAAGCCGCAGCACTTTTAAACACATCATATCACAGCTGCCGCTTTCAAGTCCCAAAGGACAGCGGTAGCAGTACGGATTGGGTACGCGGACAAACTGCCGGGTAAGCCGGTTAAACCGGGAACCGCCGATATATTTCCCCATTCCCATGGTGGAGACCCAGTTTCCCCCGATGACCCCCAGGGTCGTGCCGTGATAGGCATCGAACAGTGTTATGAACTCCTGGGCGTTTTCCCGGTTTTTTACCGCAATCTTCATCGCCCCCTCGACGGCCGACCCGCCGCCGACGGTAAAAGAAACCCGGTTGATCTTCCCCGGCGCCCGTTCGGCAAGCTTTTTCGCCAGCAAAAACCGGGAGGGAGTATCGAAACCCTGATGGACATGGGTAATATTCTGGATGTGTTCGGTTATTGTCCGGGTAAACTCATCGTTTGCAAACCCAAGGTACATCGCCCAGCTCTGACTGGTGCAGTCGATATATTTTTTCCCCGTCTTGTCCTCTATCCAGACCCCCTTTCCGCGGATAATGGTCGGTGCCGGCCGGGTCCCTCCTCCGATCATTAAATGCTTTTCGCAGCTCCGGGCTTCTTCATCACTCATCGAATACAATTTTTCCAGCAATGGATCCATAACTTCCTCCACACAATATAACAAAATATAACTAAAATTAACACAATTGAACGTATTTTGCAAGAGAATTTTCATTTTTTTTATTGCCCCGCGGCGGTCTTGTCCGGTACAATGAACCCCCATGACGGGCAAACAATTTTTACGTATCGTTGTTCTGCAGACAAAAATTATCAGTATTTCTTCTCTCTGCATCGGCACGCTGTACGTCCTGTACAGTACAGGAGGCCTGATTATTCCGAATCTGGTACTGATGTTTTGTGCGGCCCTTGCAGTGGACATGGGAACGACGGCATTCAACTCATACTACGATTTTGTGCGGAAGGTTGATTCAAAAACACACACAAAAGAAAAAGACAAGGTGCTGGTGCATGAGGGAGTCAAACCCGGCGAAGCGCTGGCCCTTTCCCTAGCACTGTTCGGTATCGGCGGTTTTTTCGGTATTGCACTTACTATCCTTGTCGGCTGGCAGATGCTGGTATTCGGGGCCGCCGGCATGCTGATCGGCTTTCTCTATAACGCCGGCCCTCTCCCCATTTCAAATACACCTGCAGGAGAACTGTTCGCCGGCGGTTTTTTAGGGGAAGTACTTATTACCGCCACTGTTTTCGCCCAAACAGGAACAATTTCAAAACAAACATTGTTGATCGGGCTCCCTTCGACGCTGCTTATTGCTTCGATCCTCACGGTAAACAACACCTGCGATATGAAGGGGGACCGGCAGGCGGGCCGGCGGACCCTCTCGCTTTTAATCGGCAGGCCCGCTTCGGTTGTCGTTATTCTGCTCTTCGGGACAGCCGCCTACACCCTGCTGATTCTCTTTACCACCGGAATCTTCACTCTGCTGCCGAAAGAGGTCCTGTTTTCCGGCATCCCCGCTGCGGCGTTCGGTATTATAGAATACGTACGGATGCTGAAACGGGGATTTTCCCACGAAACGAAAAGCAGCAACATCGGCGGTATTGTCCGTATCTTTGCGGTTTTTACCGCCGCCATGCTGATCGGCCTAGGAATTGCCTATTTCCGGTAAGGTCCGGTACCATCTGCACAAATAGACAAGGATTTTAGCGGTAATTCCCCAAATCGTATGAGGTTTGTTCGGATACACATACACCGTTGTCGGTTTTCCCTGCCAGGAGGAGTGGTACCGTTCCGGCAGTCCCAGTTCCGCCGCGGGGAACAGCACCTCCGCGGACCCGTCGGGCTTCTCGATTTTCGAATAAGTCCGTGTAATGACTGCATATTCCGCCGGGGATGTTTCGAGAAAGTAGGAAAAGGGGAGGGTAAAGACAGAGTCGACCTCTCCGGGATTGAGAGAAATCTCGGTAAGAGACCCGATTCGGAGCATTCCGATATAGGTGTCGATCAGCATGTCCATCGCGCCGATAAACCTGCCGAACAGCCCCGGTGCTTCGATCTTCGAAGCCGGGATTCCCAGCTCCTCCTCGGTCTCCCGGACCGCGGCAATCCTCGAGTCCTTGTCCCTCACTTCCACACCGCCGCCGGGGAAACTTACCTCGCCGCCCTGCCGGATATTTTCGGCCCGCTTTTCGAAGAGGATATGCCACTCATTATCCAACTGCAGGAAGGGGACGAGGACGCTGGCGTGACGATAGTCCCCGGTATTCGTTATTCCGCAGTTCGGGCCGGGAGGGCTCTGCAGATGTTCCGCTATCAGGGTATACGCCATATTTTCTATTTTTGCGCTTGAAGAGTGCTTCGTCAAGATGTACATTACTAGCAGGAGGGGAATATGCGGGAGCAATTCAGTAATCATTTAAAACAGATAAGGAAGCAGCAGGCCGGCCACAGCTACGACGGACTGATCGAAGAGATGCGAAAGTCCTTTTTTCGACATCTCTCCTTTTTGCCGGAAGATATGCTCTACGATGTTTTTCATTATTTTCTCGACCGCTGTACCGATGCACGGGACGTGTACAACGATTTCGACAATCTGAGCGAGAAGCTTTTGGACGCGACGGACCTGTTCTGCTCCAATTACAACGACGAGGCGGGAAGCATCAGCAATGAAGAACTCGACGTTCTAAAGGAAATGGTAAACGATTTTTCCACGGAAGTCCCCGAGGATGTATTGTTTTACGTGATGAAAAAAGCAGTGGAACGGGGGAGTTTTCATCGGTAACTGATTCGGACGGCGGCGGGCTTGCAGGCTGTGCTGCTTGAAACAAAAGCCGCCCTGCAGTAACATGTCCTCTACAACACAATGCAGGACAGATTCGGACGCAACATCAATTATCTCCGCATATCAATAACCGACAAGTGCAACCTCCGGTGCGTGTACTGTATGCCGGAAGACGGGGTCCCCCGGAAAGAACACGGTGAGTTTCTCTCTTTTGAGGAGATAACGCAGGTCGTCCGGGCCGGGGTCCCTTTAGGCTTGAAAAAAATACGGCTCACCGGCGGCGAACCCCTGGTAAAACGTGGCATTGTCGACCTTGTCGGCATGGTCCGTTCCGTAGAGGGAATAGAGCATCTGGCAATGACGACGAATGGGGTCCTCCTTGAAGATATGGCGGAAAAACTGAGAGAGGCGGGTCTCGACAGCCTGAACGTGTCGCTGGACACCCTCGACCCGGAACGATACCACAGAATAACCCGGTGCGGCACTATCTCCGACGTACTGCGGGGCCTGGACGCGGCAAAGCGGGCGGGATTCCCCGTTAAAATAAACATGGTCATTATGGACGATACACAAGCCGGGGAAATCGAGGAACTGCGGCAGTTTGCGTATGCCATGGGATTTGCCATCCAGTTTATCAACCACTTTTCCATTCACGATACCAAGTTCTCCGATTACCGCTTCGACCGGCCCCCGGCATGCAGAAACTGCAACCGTATACGGCTGCTTGCGGAGGGAGTTTTAAAACCCTGTCTCCATTCCGACGAAGAGATCAAACTCGATCTGCGGAACATCCCCGCCTCGCTGAAAAAGGCGGTCCTGCACAAACCGGCAAAAGGTGAAGCCTGCACGACCCGGGACATGCATGAAATAGGAGGCTGAAATGGAATTGACCCATGTAGATACTTCCGGCAAGGCAAAAATGGTGGACGTCTCGGGAAAGCCAAAGGTCAGGAGGACGGCAAAAGCCGAAGGAACAATCAGCATGGCGGCGGAAACCCTGGTTCTGATCCGGAATAATGCAGTACAGAAGGGTGACGTCCTGACGGTCGCGAACATTGCAGGCATCCAGGCTGCAAAACGGACTCCCGAACTTATTCCCCTCTGTCACGGGATCGGCGTAGACAACATCGATCTCTCTTTTGAATTAGGCGATGATTCGGTGACTATACGTTCGACCGCAGTGTGCACCGAGAAAACGGGAATTGAAATGGAGGCACTGACCGCGGTTTCCGTTGCGGCGCTGACAATATACGATATGTGTAAAGCCGTGGATAAAGGGATGATTATTTCCGGCATCCGGTTAATCGAAAAGACCAAAGAGCAGCTCCCGTGAAAAAAATGTATTTCAGTATCCTGTCCCTCAACATTTCCGAAAAGCAGGGGACCCAAAAACGGCCTGTTCCGGAAGTCAGGCTCGTCCCGGAACACGGTATCGAGGGTGATGCCCACGCCCGCAATTGGCACCGGCAGATTTCACTTCTCGCGGAGGAAGATATCGACACCATGCGGGGGAGAGGGATCGACCTGGACCCCGGGGATTTCGCGGAAAACATAACCACACGGGGTATCGACCTCAGCACGCTCCCGCTCGGCACCCGCCTGTATGTCGGAGACGCTGTACTTGAGGTAACGCAGATCGGCAAAGAGTGCCATCACGACTGCAGCGTGTATCAACAAATCGGCGACTGCGTTATGCCCCGGAAAGGGATATTCGCGAAGGTTATCGAGGGGGGAACCGTCAGCAATGAAAGCTGCTGTTATTACCGTGTCTGACAGGGCATCCCGGGGGGAATACGAAGACCGGTCCGGTCCCGAAATAGAAAAAATACTGGCCGCGGCATTCCCCGGTATCACCCTCACCCGGACGGTCGTCCCGGACGAAGCCGCTCCGATCCGCGATGCTTTTAACGAACATTCCGATGCCGATTTCATCTTCACCACCGGGGGCACCGGGCTGTCGCCGAAAGACATTACCCCCGAAGTGACCGAGGATTACTGCGACCGGAGCCTCCCGGGGATAGCGGAAATGCTCCGGGCCGAATCCTACAAAGAGACGGCAAATGCCCTCCTGTCCCGCGGATACGCCGGCGTAAAGGCCTCGACTATTATCGTGAATTTCCCCGGATCAGTGAAGGCGGTCCGTCTCTGTACCGACATGCTTGTCCCGGTGATGGAACACGCAATGGAAATGCTTGCGGGAAAAGGTCATGCCTGAGCTCTTTACCCTGACTCCGCCGGAGGAAGCGCTGGACCTCTTTCTTTCCGGTATAACGCACGGCCTCCGGCGCGAAACCGTTGCGGTAAAAGACGCGCTCGGCAGGACGGCCGCGGTTTCCATCAGCGCGGAGGAACCCCTTCCGGCTTTCCGGAAAAGCACCATGGACGGATACGCCGTTAGAGCCTCGGACACCTTCGGAGCGGGGGAATCGCTGCCGGCCTATCTTACCGTTACGGGGGAAGCGGTCATGGGCAGTGCCGAAAGCCCGGAGGTCCGTTCAGGAGAAGCGGTGCTGATCCATACCGGCGGCATGGTACCGGAAGGCGCGGACGCGGTGGTCATGATCGAGCATACCCAGCATGCCGGGAGAGACGAGATCGAGGTCCTTCGGCCGGTAGGCACCGGCGAGAACATTCTACAGATCGGGGAGGACGTTACGCCCGGGTCGGAAATATTTCCCGCCGGGCACCGCCTCCGAAGCCAGGACCTCGGCGGTTTGACGGCCGTTGGCATTACCGAGCTTCCCGTGTTTGTCCCGCCGAAAGCGGCGATTATCTCCACCGGAGATGAAGTGGTCCCGCCGGAACAGACACCGGCGCCGGGGCAGGTCCGGGACATCAACAGCTATACCCTCTCGGGCCTGGTCCGCGAAGCCGGAGGGGCCCCGGTCCCGGTCGGCACCCTTCCCGACAGCTATGATGCCATTTTTACAGCAGCGTCGGAAGCCCTCGAAAGTGCCGACATCCTCGTCATCTCGGCGGGATCTTCCGTTTCGGTCCGGGACATGACAGCCGATGTAATGACCAACCTCGGCAGCCCGGGGGTGCTGGTCCACGGGGTTGCGGTGAAACCGGGGAAACCGACAATCCTCGGTATCTGCGACGGAAAACCCGTTATCGGCCTTCCCGGCAACCCGGTAAGCGCGTTAATCGTTGCCCGGCTCTTCCTTGTCCCCGCCCTGCGCCGTCTCCTCGGCGGGGCGGTCGGGCCGAACGGTCCCGCCGAACGGCCGTTCGTTAGGGCACGGCTTACAAAGAACATCAATTCATCCGCGGGCAGAGAGGAATACGTCCCCGTCCGTCTGACTTCCGCGGACCAGGCCCCCGGAAGCGGACAAAGCTACGAAGCGGAGCCTGTCTTCGGCAAATCGAATTTAATCTATACCCTCGTCCACGCCGACGGACTGGTGCGGGTTCCGATAAACGCAAACGGTATATCCGCCGGAGAAGAAACCGACGTCTTTATTTTCCAATAAAGGCAGTGAAAGACAATACCCGATAACGGAGGGGCAGATGAAAGAAAAACACACACCCTATCTCGAGGACATTCCCGCCGAAGAGGCACTGGAACGCTGGTTTTCAGCACTGGATGACGCCGGAGGCTTCTCTCCCGCTTCCGGCGAGACCGTTTCCGTCGGCGGCGCCCTCGGAAGAATAACAGCGGAAGCGGTGTGGGCCTTCCTTTCATCGCCCCACTATCATGCCAGCGCCATGGACGGGTACGCCGTCCGTTCCGCCGACACCACGGGCGCCACCGAAACGAACCCGTTGACCCTTAAACTCGGTCCGGAGGGACCGGCCATGCCGGTGGACACCGGAGATCCCCTTCCCGCTTGGGCGGACGCGGTAGTTATGGTCGAAGCGACGCAGCAGGCAGGCAGCGACGCAATCGAAGTCCGGGCGGGAATCGCCCCCTGGTCCCACGTTCGGTCCATGGGGGAGGACATGGTTGCGTCGGAACTCGTTGTGCCGAAAAACCGCCGCCTGACACCGGCGGACCTGGGTGCAATTGCAGGAAGCGGGCACGCTTTCGTGCGGGTACGGAAAAAACCTTCGGTGGGTATCATCCCCACCGGGACCGAACTGATCGACCCCTCCGGCGCCGCCGACGGAACGGTGCGCCCGGGAGACATTATCGAATACAATTCCATCGTCCTAAGCGGTTACGTAGAGGAATGGGGAGGAACGCCGCGGAAGTATCCGCCGGTGCGGGACGACATCGACCTTCTTCGTGAGGCGGCAGCGCGGGCGGCGGCGGAAAACGACTGCGTCGTCGTCATTGCCGGTTCCTCCGCGGGAAGGGAGGACTATACCGAAACCGTTATCAACGGCCTCGGCAGCGTAGTGGTCCACGGGGTTGCAATCAAGCCGGGGCATCCGGCCATCCTCGGAACGCTTTCTCTCCCTGCCGGCGGCAGTCCCGAAAAAGACGGACCTGCGGACCGCGTTGTCCCCGTCCTCGGCGCCCCGGGCTATCCGGTTTCCTGCGCGCTGACGGCGGAGCTCTTTTTAGAACCCCTGCTTGCCCGCCGTCTGGGCATGCCTCCCCGTCGGAAACAGACCGTGGAAGCATCCTTTTCGAGAAAAATCTATTCCGATCCTGGATTGGAGGAATTCCTTCGGGTCACCACGGGAAGGGTCGGTGAAAAAACCGTTGCCGCCCCTCTCGCCCGGGGCGCCGGCGTTATCACCTCCCTCGTACGGGCCGACGGTATCGTCCGAATACCCCGGCTGTCCGAAGGCATTCAGGCAGGGGACACTGTCCTGGTGGAGATGCACCGGGACGTGACGGATATAGACAGGACCATACTCCATATCGGCAGCCACGATATCTGCCTCGATCTCTTAGCCGATTTCCTCTCCGACCGTTCCAGGCGTTTCGCAAGCTCCAACGCGGGAAGCCTTGGCGGACTCATCGCATTGAAGCGGGGGGAAGCCCACCTTGCCGGGTCCCACCTCCTCGACCCCGAAACGGGGGAGTACAACACATCCTCCATCGCGAAATATCTCCCAAACACGCCGCTTGTCTGCATTACATTCATGTTCCGGGAACAGGGCCTTATCGTGGCGCCGGGCAATCCGAAAAACATAAGTTCCTTCGAACAAATCGGAAGCGGAGAGTTCACCTTCGTCAACCGTCAGCGGGGGGCGGGTACGCGTGTTCTCTTCGACTACCGCCTCGCCCTGCTCTCCATCGACCCCTCGGCAGTCACCGGATACGAGAAGGAGGAATACACCCATCTTGCCGTAGCCGCGGCGGTCCGGTCCGGCAGGGCGGACTGCGGACTGGGCATTGCCGCCGCAGCCCATGCTCTTGGCCTCGATTTTGTCCCCTTAGACCGGGAACGGTATGAATTGATTATTCCGGAAGCCTTTTACGAGTCCGAACTGCTGCGGCCCCTGCTGCAGGTGCTGGAAGACCCGGCATTCAGGCGGGCGGCGGAACAGCTGCCGGGTTACGATACCTCCCGGACAGGGGAGCTGCGGAGGATCAGTACAGACGCACCGCCGACGCCTTGAATGCGAGGAAAACAGGGCCGTTTTCTTCCAGGCCGAGTTCCCGAAGGGACTGCTCCGTTACACGGGAAGACAGGTATAGTTCATTGCCGCCTCTTTTCACGCAGATGCGGACATCGACCTGCCCCGGGTGCGACCGGGAAGGGGTAAATCCGCAGATTGTCCCTTCGAGATTGTTCCTCGCCGACGTTGCCACAGCCTGCCGGGAAAGGATGATTTCGTCATAATCGATAACGGCGGTTTTAAAATCCCCGTTCATGAGAGGACAGAAGATATCGACCCCTGCCGATGAAAAAATACGGTAAGAAGTATCGGATCCCGAAGTCGTCCCCCGTAAGATGTTTTCGGAAGGCGGCATGATTCTCCCCTCCTCCATATGGATAAGCCGATCGCATATCCGGTAGGCGAAGGGCAGATTGTGTGTTGTGATAAATACGGTACATCCGAACTCATTCTTTATCCGCATCAGGATCTCTTCGATCCGCGCAACGCTGTTCCGGTCTACACTCGACGTGGGTTCATCGAGAAACAGCACTTCCGGTTCGAGTACCAGGGCCCGGGCAATCGCCACTCTCTGCAGCTCTCCCCCGGAAAGGGCCGTACTCCTTCTCCTGCCGAATTCCTCGAGTCCGACAACCGCGAGTGTCTCCCGTACACGCTCCGCTATCCGCGCACGCGAACGTCCCCGCACCTTCAGACCGTAGGCAATGTTGTCGTACACGGACCCCGTCAGGAGAAGCGGGTTTTGATGAACGTAAACGGTCTGCAGCCGGACGTCCCCGCTCTTCTCGACGGGTGTTCCTTTGAAAGAAACCGCCCCTCTGTCCGGCGTGAGAAGGTTATTGAACATTTTCAGCAGTGTCGTTTTTCCAGAACCGTTCGGACCGAGAAGTACATGAATTTTCCCCGCTTCAAAATCGGCGGAATCGATGTCTACGGCGGGGCGCGGCCGTTCCTTTCCCGCGCCGTCGGCGTAACGGAACCTGCAGTTCCGGACCGAATAGATACTCATTTCTCCTTCCTTACAATCATGTGGATTGCGCCGTTTACCAGAAGGGCGATAATCAGCAGGATGACACCGAGGGCCAGACCGAGTTCGAAATCGCCTTTACTCGTTTCGAGGGCGATGCTCGTTGTCATTGTCCGGGTGAACCAGCGGATGTTCCCGCCGAGCATCATGGAAACGCCGACTTCACCGATCACCCGTCCGAATCCCGCCAGTACGGCGGAGAAAATGATAAACCTCGCCTCCACGAGTGAAGCCAGCAGCACGTCCTTTTTTCTCGCTCCCAAGGTTATCAGTGTTTCGTGAAAACGGTCGTCGATTTTCGACAGCCCCGTATAGACCATCGAAATGAGAATAGGCGCCGCAAGAATGATCTGCCCAACGACAATGGCAACCGGCCTGAAGAGGAGATTCAAGCTTCCGAGGGGGCCGGAGCGGGAAATGAGGGAAAACACGAAAAGTCCGATGACCACCGTCGGCACCGCCATCAGCGCATTCAGCACGGCCACGACTACCCTCTTCGAACGGAACCGCGAGAAATGCAGGAGAATGCCCAAGGGCACGCTGATGAATGACGCTATGACCGTGGAAATGAGGGAAATACGAAGGGAGGTGAACGCGATATAATACACCTCCCTGTCGCCTGATAGTAAAAGCTGTACCGCCTGAAGTATCGGATGTTCCATGCCGGTGCCTCTCTACCGGCGGCACGTTATTTTCATGCTACTTTGCATCCGGATAGAAGAGCTGGTCTCCTCCCTTGGTAAAAGAACCGATCATCTTCTGGCCCTCGCCGCTAACGATCCAGTTCACCAAGGCCATGGCTCCGTCGTAATTGACGTGGGGGTGAAGGTCAGGATCGACCGCGATTATTCCATAGGGGTTGAACAGCCCCGGATCTCCGTCGAAGACGACTGTCAGGTCAATCTCGCCCCGCATGGCAATATAGGTCCCTCTGTCGGCAAGGGTGTATCCCAGCATGTCGTTCGTCATGGTAATGACCGCACCCATGCCCTGGCCGGCCTCCTTGTACCATGTTCCGGCGGGTTCGAGTCCCGCGGCCTGCCACAACGCCAGCTCCTTGAAATGGGTGCCCGAGTTGTCGCCCCGGGACACAAAATCCGCACCGGCTTCGGCGATCTTCGTCAACACTTCCGCACCCGTCGCGGCACCGCCGACACCGGCGGGGTCCTCTTCCGGTCCGAGAATGACAAAGTCGTTGTACATGACGTCTTTCCTGTTGACCCCGTACCCCTCGTCGACGAAGGCGTCTTCCTGCGCCCGGGCATGGACAAGGACGACGTCCACATCACCCTTTTTCCCGAGCTCTAAAGCGGCGCCTGTCCCGACGGCAATAACGTCCACGGTATATCCGGTGGCCTCGGTAAACGCCGGCAGCAGATACGCTAACAGCCCGCTGTTGTCCGTACTGGTTGTTGTTGCAAGTTTTACCCTGGGATTGTCAGGCTCCGGGGCGGCAGCCTCTTCCGCCCGGGTGTCCTCTGCAGCGGCTGAAGGTTCGGCTGCGGTTTCTGTTTCCACCTGAGGGGCGGGTTCCTGCTTGCCGCCGGCAAATACGGCGACAGCGGCCGTCAACAAGAATAGGATGACGGCTAGAAATAGTTTGTTTTTCATCACGCTTCTCCATCTGTACTGTTTATACACCGCCGAAACACGGCGGTTTTACCGCGGAGAAGGAGATCTACGACCAGACCTGTCTATTATATTGAAGTATACAAACGGCCGGCTCGCTCTCCTTTCCAAACACGGGAGGTCGGCACATTTCTATACCGGCCCTTCGGCTGCATCTTCACGGCAGCCACTGACCGCTTCCCCTGGCACCGGATGTCAGTATCGCTCTAACGCCCGGTCCTGTAGGTACACGGTTCGGAGAGTTATCCGTACTTTTACTTTGGGAAAAGCACGAACACCTTTAATACAAGCAGAATAGTCAAATTGATCAGGCGTGTCAATCAGAAGCAATCATGACATTGCTTGCCTTGATGACGGCACTTACCTCCGTTACTGCTGTTTCCTTCCGGTAACATAGTAAAAAAATTCGTTCATGTTTCCGCCGTCCGTTATCGCATATCCCGCCGCTGCCATGTCCGCGGCAACCTCCTCCGACGAAACCCGGTGATGTTCCGGCGGACCGACTCCTACAACGCCCGGTATCATCTCGAAGACCGTCAAACTTCCGCCGGGAGCTAAAATATCGAAGGCCGTCCGGGCAAACAAGACCCGGTCATCAACTTCATGAAAAACACTCGACATTACCGCACGGCGGCAGGACGCTTTTTCCACCGGCAGTTTGTATTCCTCGGACAGCACCGTCCGTATGTTCATAAGCTCTTCGTTACCGGCTCGTTTTTCAAGAACACCGAGCATTCTCTCGGATGTGTCGAAGGCGTATACGAGGCCGGAAACGCCCACCGAACGGGCGACGGGAATGGTTAAATATCCCGTTCCGCAGCCGATGTCTGCAACAGTGTCCCCCTCCCCGCAGCCTAGTATCTCGATAGCCGTATCTGCGGGAAATATCCTTTTTCGCTCGTCTGAATGTAATACCTCCATGCGGTCGGGATCGAATTTATGGGCCACTGCTTCTCCTTTGTTGTCTGTACAATTCCCCTATAAAATATATATACTGGCACGGAAATGAAAGAAAAAAAACGGGA
>CAZSGZ010000073.1:0-14085 GCA_964606455.1 uncultured Spirochaetales bacterium | reverse complement strand
CGTCGGCTCGGGTTTGAGGACTATATCGCGGACAACGCTCCGGACATTGAAATTGTCGACCGGGTGGAAAACGAGGACAAGGCGGACATTGCGTACAATCAGGCCCAGGATTTTATGACGGCGAATCCTGATCTTGCGGGAATTTATGTAACCGCCGGAGGACCATTTGGTGCCGCGGCGGCCGTGGAAGACGCGGGAAAGAGCGGAAAAATTAAAATGATCTCTTACGATTTTGTCGATGAAACAATGGAATATGTAAAGAAAGGCGTTATAACAGGAACAATCGGACAGCAGCCCTATGCTCAGGGACACGATCCTGCAATCCGCCTGTACAACTACCTTGTCGGCGGAGTAGTTCCTCCCGCGGGCAAGCTCCTTACCAGAGCGGACTTTGTTACTCAGGATAACATTGATGAATTTTGGAGCGGGGATTAATTTGTAACGAAAAACGGCGGCTGTTGCTCTGCTGCAGCCGCCTTTTTAGGAAAAAGGTATGAGTGCGCAGAACAATGTATTAATTCAGCTGCAGGATATCTCTAAACGCTACGGGGGGCTGCAGGCCCTGGACAATGTCAGTATCGATATCCGGAAAGGAGAGGTCCACGCGGTGGTCGGTGAGAACGGTGCGGGTAAATCGACCATGATGAAAATTCTTGGCGGCATTGTACTGCGTGATTCCGGGACCATCATGTTCGACGGCAGCCCCGTGGAGTTTGCAACTCCTCACGACGCAATCGACGCGGGCATTGCCGTTATTCACCAGGAGCTTTCCGTTCTTCCCACGTTGAATGTTATCGAAAACGTCTTTATGGGCAGGATGCCGTCGCGCGGCGGCCGCATTCTGTGGAGGGAGATGGAACGGAGCACGAGGGAGGTCCTCGCCCTGGTAGGACTGGAGGTAGACCCCTTCCTGCTGATGGACGATCTGACAATTTCTCAGCGTCAGCTGATTGAAATTGCCAAAGCTCTCTCTTTTGAAACGAAGGTCATTATTATGGACGAACCGAACTCTTCCCTCGCCGAAACGGAGACGGAAAAATTGTTTTCCGTTATCCGTGAAATGAAGGGAAAGGGAATTTCAATTATTTATGTTTCCCACAAAATTGATGAAGTGATAGAGATTTCCGATAGGATTAGCGTGCTGCGGGATGGAAAATATATTGGTACCGAGGATGTTGCCGATTCAACCGCGGATTCGATTATCCAAATGATGGTAGGCAGGAAACTCACCAGGGAGCGGGTCGAGAATCCTAACATCGGAGAGGTGTGTTTTGAAGTTCGGGGGCTTACTTCTCCGCGGTTCCGTAGCGTTTCCTTCGACCTTCGTCGGGGGGAAATTCTCTGCTTTTCCGGCCTCGTCGGCGCGGGGAGAAGCGAGGTCATGCGGGCAATTTTCGGTGTCGATTCGTACGACAGCGGAGAAATTATGTACGATGGAAAGCCGGTCCATTTTCGCTCCCCCTCGCAGGCAATCGAGGCAGGATTTGCCATGGTCCCGGAGGACAGGAAAAAGCTTTCTCTTTTCATGGAACTGCCCATCCGCTTCAATATGAGTATCGCCCAGCTGCCCCGGCTGAAAAAAAACGGCATCATCAACCGGCGGGCTGTCCGGAACATCAACGAAGAATATAAAAAAAAGCTGAATATCAAAATGGGTAATTTTCGAAACGCAGTCAGTTCCTTAAGCGGGGGAAACCAGCAGAAGACCGTTTTAGGGAGATGGCTTGCCACCGATCCCAAAATTCTCATTCTAGACGAACCGACTCACGGAATAGACGTCGGGGCAAAGGCCGAAATTTACAACCTAATCCGCGAACTGACTTCACGGGGCATTAGTATCATTCTTATTTCATCGGAGCTGCCAGAGGTTATAGCAATGGCGGACAGGGTGGTCGTTATGCACGAAGGGACTGTTACCGGCATATTAGGAAGGGAGCGGATGACGGAGGAAGCGATTATGTCCTGCGCCACGGGTTCTATTGACCCCGAGTTAGCCGTCGTGGAATAATGGAGCTAAGAGCTGGAACAGTATGGAGGATACCTGTGGAAAGTAAAAAACGGATAGAAGCTGCCTTAGCACATCGGGAAACAAAAATCCCGATGGACTTCGGATCGAACGCCGTAACGGGCATGCACGTCAGCGTAGTGGAAGCCCTGCGGGATTATTACGGTCTGGAAAAACGGCCGGTAAAGGTCAACGAACCCTTTCAGATGCTCGGAGAAATCGAAGAGGACCTGAAAGAGGTATTAAAAGTAGATATGGACTGGATGTATTCCGCCGTCGGCATTTTTGGATTTGCCAACGAGGGTTGGAAAGAATGGAGAACCCCATGGGGACAGGATGTCCTGGTTCCGGGTAATTTCAATACAACGAAAGACGAAAAAGGGGACACCCTGATATATCCCGAGGGGGACACGTCGGTACCCGCAAGCGGCAGGATGCCGACGAACGGCTTTTTCTTCGATTCCATTATCCGGCAGGAGCCTTTCGATGAGGAAAACCTTACCGCGGAGGACAACCTGGAAGAGTTCCAGCCCATACCGGAGGAACAGCTCGAGTATTACCGGAAGGAAGCCGCCGCGCTGCAAGACTCGAAACGGGGCGTCATGGCAAACTTCGGCGGGACCGGATTGGGGGACATCGCGCTTGTACCGGGACCCTTTATGAAGCACCCGAAGGGGATCCGCGACGTTACCGAATGGTACGTATCTACGGTGGCACGGCGGGAACTGCTGCATGAGATATTCAGTAAGCAGACCGATATCGCGCTGGAAAACCTTGCGAAGGTGCATGAAGCCGTCGGGGACGTGCCTGATATAATGTTCCTGTGCGGGACCGATTTCGGCACCCAGACTTCGACGTTCTGTTCGAAGGAAACCTTTCAGACTCTCTACAAACCGTATTACAAAAAAATGACGGCATGGGTCCATGAAAACACCGGCTGGAAGGTGTTCAAGCACTCCTGCGGGGCGGTGTCCGATTTTATGGAAGAGTTTGTCGAATCGGGGTTCGACATAGTCAACCCGGTGCAGCTCTCCGCCGCGGGGATGGACGCGAAAGAACTGAAATCGAAGTACGGCGACCGGATCGTGTTCTGGGGCGGCGGAGTGGACACGCAGAAGACGCTGCCCTTCGGGACACCGGAAGAAGTCCGGGAAGAAGTCCTGAAACGCTGCGAAATTTTCGGCCGGAACGGGGGCTTTGTATTTAACGCCATTCACAACGTCCAGGCGAAGTCGCCGGTGGAAAACGTGGTTGCCATGATCGAGGCCGTCCACGAGTTTAACGGCGAGAAGTAGAACGCTAATACCGTTTCCTGTATCGCAGGTCTTTAAAGTCTTTCATAAACCCGATGCCGAGGAGTGTTTCCGCGTATTCGCTTTCGGCGGCAGTGATACCGTTGATAATTTCTGTTTTAATAAGCTTCACGGGCAGTACCGGCCGGGTCACCAGGTGTTCGAACAGGATAGAGCAGCGGATAACGCAGTTATCTTCCGGGGGGACCAAAAAATCAAGCTCGCTTCCCAGCCGCTTCGATACGAGGACAAGCTCCGGACCCCGGTAAACCAGGTGGGTCGTCGGGAGGCGGGGGGGAAGGACTTCCCGAAGAGCATCGATCCCCCTCCCGCAGAGAGACGCGGGGTCCGCGGCGTTCATCCAGTAGACCGGCGGGTCTGCATCCAAATCCGCGAGCTTTTCCAAAATGACCGCCGCCTTCGGGGAACAGAACTGCAGGCCCTGAATACCGTCAAAGAACCGGCCGGTAACAATTTCGCCGGACAGCTCCATCAGCCGCAGGGTGCGGAACAGGGCGGACCATTGCAGCAGCGGCTGTTCCGTCTGCAGCAGTTCTCGAAACAATATGCCGTACCTGTCTAAAAGCTGCCGTACCCGGTCTTTGTTTACTTCCTCCTCATCCAACGGATCGGGGAATGGGTCCGGACTTCCGGGCCGGACCAGGATCCATCTGCCGGTCATCGGAAGGCTCCGGACCCACCTGTCGGCCGAAGATCGCCCGGGACGGCGCGGACGGGTACCGAAGCTTTTTCCGCCTCCTCTTCCGGCTTCTCCCCGGTCCGGCGGCGGTTTGAATTTCCGCTCAATACCTTTCCGAAGGGCGGAGAATGTGTCGTTCCGCAGGATTCCCTGCCAGGCCATTTCCCAGAGGCTGACTGTAATTTCATGCGAAGGGAAGCCGGTTTCCGCCGCAACGAATGAAAAATCCGCCTTCCCCGCCGCCTGCAGCAGGACCTCGTATACCGCCGCCGCCGTTTCGGGGTAGGAATACCCGACGGCGTTGTCGGCCGGCGCGGCGTGAGGTGATAGAAACAGTTCGAGGTCCTCTTCAAAGGAAAACCCGGTTTTTTCTTTACCGCAGCCGAACCACACCAGACCGCTTTCAAAAAACGCGCCGTCCGTCCGTTCCGGGTAATAAGGGCTGCAGCGTGCGGGCAGAATATCGCTTTCCCATAACGCCGCGGCGGAGGAAAAGCCGAAGAGCTGCTGCATTGTCTCCCGGTAGCGGCTGATATCGCCCCTGCCGCGGCTGCGGGTAAGCCCCTGGAATTCGGCCAGAAAAAACGGCAGCTCCCGGACCGGCCGGACCTGCATATCCGGCCGCCGCCTTGCCCTGCGCAGCCGAAGGAGCAGTTCTAGGTTTTTCCGGTCGCAGATTTCAGCCGTCCCCGTCTCCCGGGCGGAAGCGGAAAACTGTCCGCGCACAAGGAATTCTTCTCCGATGCATTCATTCAGCGCCTGCTTGACTGCTTCATTTTCGGGGAAGCCGAGAAGTTCCGCCGGCCGGTCCGGGGACATGGGTCCGTAAAACTGCAGCCAGGAGGACAGAAACTGAAACAGGGAGTAGTCGCCGTCGCCGGTATTACCGCTGCCTGCTGCAGTAAACAGAGCTTCCAGCTTTTGCCGGTTTTCCGCCGCGGCAATACAGCAGCCGGTGGGACCAACGGTAATAATTCTGTCAAAGGTATCGGCAATATAGTCGGCCGATTCGCTGCCGCGCCGGACCGCGGCCAATAGTTCATCCCACTCCTCGCGGGGAATAAGAAGCCGTTCCTGCAGGTGCTGCATGAGCTCCTGAGGAGAGTCCGGAACGTAGCCTGGTGCGGTGCGGTGTAACTTTGCGTTGAGTTCGGCGATAAGTTCATCCGGGATGACCGGCAGTAGTTCCGGCGCGTCGAGAAGTCCTTTCATTAATTCGTCCGAAAGGTTTGTTGTAAGCCTGCCGCCTGGAGTGTCATCTCCGTACATGTGATAATTGATCTGCCTCCAGATAATCCCTTCGGCAAAGGGTGACGGACTTACAGTTGCGGCCTCGTGTATTTCGATCTCTCCGGTCCGCAGTTCACCAAGGAGCCGGGTAAGGTTCTGCAAATCGAAATCTTCAGTCAGACACTCCCGCCAGGTTTCCAGGACGATTGGAAAGCTGTCCGAGGTTTTTACCGCTTCGAGGAGTTTTTTTGAGCGGAGCCGGTTCAGCCATAACGGCATCCGCTGGGTAAAATTTTTCCGCGGCAGAAGGAGGGCCCGCTGAGCGTTTGCTCTGAATTTTGCACCGAAATATCCGGTACTCTCCAACCGTTTTCGAAGTAATTTCGGGACCTCTTCGGGAGAGACCAGATCAATCAGCTCCACCATAGAGATGGTGTGGGGGAGGTTCAGCAGGATGCAGTCGTTGTTTGCAAATATTTCTAAAGGATAACCGAAACGCTCTTCCCAGGCCGCGGCAAGAGCAAAAGCATACGGCCGGTTTACCTGTCCGCCCCAAAACGTATGCAGGACCGTCTGTTTGGAACCGGAATTGTTTGCCGGGTCATTGAAGTGTTCGACAACAATGCGGTGTGTTCCCGGGAGTACGCCTACGGCTGCCCGCTGCCGCTGCAGGTATTCAACAAGCTTCCCCGCGGCGCATTCCGTAAAAAAATACCCGGACATCAGCCGGTCTTTGAATTCCCTGCCGTCTAAGGCGGGCTCCGCCTCCTCCAGGAAATCGCCGATCCGTTTTGAAAAAGGGTAGGGCCGGTTCTGTTCGTCTGCCCGCCAGAAGGGAATAACGGAACTGCTCCGTTCCGCCGGGAGTACCTCCACATCGTTGTGGGTAATTCGCCGGATCCTCCACACTTTATTGCCGAAAGGGAATGCGTCGCCAATGGAGCGTTCCCAGACGAATTCCTCGTCGAGCTCACCGATTCTGGCTTTTGAATCTGCCGCCCGCATCGTATAATATCCGCGGTCGGGAATAACACCGCCGGACATAAACAACAGCATCGGAACGCTGTCCTTCGCCTCGATGGTGTTGCTCAGTGTGTCTATATACAGCCGGGGCTGCAGTTCCCTGATCCGGGTGTCGGCATATCGGCCGGTGAGCATTTCGACAACGAGATCGTATTCCCGCCGAGGGAGCGTATGGTAACTCCAGCACCGTTTTATTTCAAAATATATTTGATCGATGTCCCGGGGTTCATACAGTGTCATGGAGAGTATTGTCTGTGCCAGTACATCGAGAGGATTGACCGGCGGAAGCACCGCTTCGATGGCCGCGTCCGCCACGGAGCGGGCGCTTACCGCGGAAAAAAGGAGGTCCCCGGTATGGAACGGTAAAAAGATTCCTTTCGAAATTTCGCCCACCCTATGACCGGACCGGCCGATTCGCTGGACTGCCTGAGCGGCGGAAAACGGGGTTTGTACCAGAGCGACCGCATCCACCGATCCGATATCTATTCCAAGTTCAAGGGATCCGGTTGCCGCAATCCCCGCCAGTTCACCATTTTTTAGGCGCTGCTCCACCTCGAGGCGGATTTCCTTGGAAAGCGAACCGTGGTGGGCGTACACTTTTCGTTCCCCTGCTTCGTCGTTAATAAATCTGCTTATTTTTTCCACCATTCTTCTGCTGTTTGCGAAGAGGAGTGTGGAGTTATGAGCTTCGACAATATCGAGGTAGTTTTTAGAAAGGACCTTCCACCAATCGTCCCCGGCAGCTTCTTCCCGTCCTTCCGGAGCATCAACTACCAATGCATATTGTTTTGTTTCAGAAGACTGAAGGACAATGACCTCCCGTTTTTCATACAGTTCATCCTTTCCGTTTCCCGTTTGACGATATCCTCCAATGAAGTCCGCGATCAGAGAAAGGGGCCGTACCGTGGCGGAGAGGCCTATCCGCTGGAACTCCCCGCTGAAGCCGGTAAGCCGCTCCACCGCGCTCATTAAAAATGACCCCCGCTTTGTTCCCGCAAGGGCGTGTATTTCATCGAGAATGACCGTGGAAAAGCCGTACAGCTGTTTTCTGCCGCCCTTCGAAGAGAGAAGGATATGGAGGCTTTCCGGCGTGGTGATAAATATATCCGGAGGGACTTTTTCCATTCGTCTCCGTTCGGAGGATGTTGTATCACCGCTCCGGACCCCGATACTGATATCGGGAAATGGTTTTCCGGCACTGCTGAAGGCGCTGCGGATTTTGCAAAGAGGTTCCCGCAGGTTACGCTCGATGTCCGCGTTAAGGGCTTTTAAGGGGGAAATATAGAGGATTCGTCCGGGTTTTGTTTCGGCAAAACGGTTGATTCCCCATAGAAAGGCCGTGAGGGTTTTTCCGCTTCCGGTTGGGGCGGTTATCAGAGTATTGCTGCCGGCTGCTATGACCGGCCACGCCCGTGCCTGTATCTCCGTAGGATTTGTGTATGCCGCGCTAAACCAATTCCGAATGAGGGGATGAAATACATCGAGTGCGGACATTAATCTACCACCGTTTCGATCATAAAAAAAGCTCCCGCCGAGGAGGGTAATTCGGCAGGAGCAGTTATCCGCCTGAAGGCGGAATTATTTGTGAAAATTATAGTAGAAACACTGCTGCAATGTCAACCGGCCGGCTAGAATTCTGGATCCAGTGTTTCCGTGTTTTCGAACCGTGATAAAATTGCCTCCGTTATCGGCTTGTCACCCCAGCTGTCGGCACTTCTATTTTTTTCCAGGTAGAGACGAATATGATGGAATTCTCCCTCGTCCCAGAAAATGGAGAAGTAGGGGAATGCCGGGTTCGAATCGTACACAACTTCGGCCTTTGCATTGGCGGAAGTGGAAAACCAATCCATTGGAACGTAAATAACGCCTGGTTCAAGGGTACTCTTTAAATAGATAATCCGGAACCCTTCATTATAAAGGTACACCTTGGTTATCGGAACAGTTTTAACGAAAAAATCCGATTCCGCGGCGAATACCGCCGTTCCCGCGGCTAATACCAATAAAATTAATAAAATCCGTTTGAAACCCCTCACGACTCTGCCTCCATTGATTTGGTATAAGTATATAATTGTTCACTCATGAAAATCAAGCATTTTTCTGAATAATACTGCTCTCAGGGAAAAGATGGCGGAGAGCTTCCTGGATTGAACCGGTGAATATAAACTCAATTTCATCAAACACTTCCTTCGGCAGTTCTTTTGTGTCTTTCCGGTTTGTTTCGGGAAGAATTATTCGGGATATCTTGTTCCGGTACGCGGCGAGCACTTTTTCCTTTATCCCTCCAACCTGTAATATACGGCCGGTTAGGGTTATTTCTCCGGTCATTGCGTGCATCGGTTTCAGCGGTTCTCCGGAAAGGGCGGAAAGCAGCGCCGCCGTGAGAGTAATGCCCGCGGAAGGACCGTCCTTCGGTATGGCTCCTTCGGGAACGTGGATGTGGATATTGAGGTTCTGCAGGCTTTCTCTCTGCAGTTTGAAGGAACGATAATGGGCCTGAATAAAGGAAAGGGCCGTCCGCGCGCTTTCCTTCATAACATCTCCGAGACTGCCGGTTAGAATAAGCTCTCCGGAACCCTCTAAAAGGGCAACTTCCACCGGAAGAGTCGTACCGCCTAGTTCGGTCCAGGCAAGACCGTAGGCGAGTCCGGGCCTCATATCCTTTACCAGCCGGTCCTCAATGTATTTCGGGTTGCCGAGGTAGGATTCCAGGGACTTTTCCGTAACAACTTTGGAAAAGGTCCTCTCCTTTCCGCCCTCCGCGTAACCTTCCTTTACTGCACTCCGCGCCAGCTTTCGGATGACCGTTGCGATTTCCCGTTCCAGGTTCCGTACCCCGGATTCCATAGTGTACTGCCGTATGATAGCAAGGATCGCCTGTTTTTGAAACTTGATATTCGCCCAGTCAAGTCCGTTTTCCTCGAGCTGCTTTGGGATGATAAAGTCGGTGGCAATTTTTGTTTTTTCGAAATCGGTATATCCCGATATTTCGATAATTTCCATCCTGTCCCGCAAAGGGAATGGAATGGTATGGACCGAATTCGCCGTAGTTATAAAGAGAACGTTAGAAAGGTCGTAGGAAACTTCGAGATAGTGGTCCATGAATGTGTTGTTTTGTTCCGGATCCAGCACTTCCAGCAGGGCGGACGCGGGATCGCCCCGGAAATCGGAGCTTATTTTATCTATTTCGTCGAGAAGAAAAACCGGATTTACCATGGCAGCTTTCTTCATCCCCTGTATGATCTTCCCCGGGAGGGCGCCGACGTATGTTTTTCGGTGCCCCCGGATTTCCGCTTCGTCTTTTACACCGCCTAAGGAAATTCGGACGAATTCCCTGCCGAGGGCCCGGGCAACGGATTTGCCAAGGGAGGTCTTCCCAGTTCCGGGAGGGCCGACAAAGCAGAGGATCGGTCCTTTCAGTTTCTCCTTCAGCTGTGTTACCGCGATAAAATCGAGGATCCGCTCTTTGGCTTTTTTCAGATTGTAGTGGTCTTCATCGAGTATTTTTTCCGCAATTTCAATGTCCTTGTTGTCTTCGCTTTTTTCGGACCAGGGTATGTCTAAAATCCATTCTATATAGGTCCTTAAAACGCCGGCCTCCGGCGACATGGGGCCGAGTTTAGCAAGGCGTTTTACTTCTTTATCGGCTTTTGCTTTTACCTCCTCGGGAAGGCCTTTCCCCTGCAGCTGATTTTCCAGCTCTTTCGCACCGGATGTGTCATCACTTTCTCTGCCGAGCTCCTTGTTGATTTCCCGCAGCTGTTCGTTTAAAAAGTATTCCTTTTGTCCCTTTTCAATCCGCTTTTTTACCTGATTATGGATCCGGGTCTGCAATGCCGCCACCTCGTTTGCCGATTCTAAAAGGATTGTCAATTTTTCGAGCCTGCTGTAGGTATCGGTAAAGGCCAAAAGTTCAATTTTTTCATTGATAGTGAAATTCGCATGTGCGGCAATCAAGTCGATGAGTTTATTCGGAAATTCCGCCTTTTCTATTGCCGTAAGCTGTTCTTCGGAAATTTTTTTGTGAAATTGAGCATAGGCGGCAAAGGACTGCTGGGCCGTTTTCATTAGAGCGGCAATATCCGATGTTATTTCAAAATTTTCCGTAATCGTCTGTATTTTTACCTTCATATGAGCGGATTTTTTTACATACGTCTGTACAATCCCCCGGCCGGTGCCTTCCACTAATACACGAACGGTATTGTCGGGAAGTTTGAGCATCTGCAGGATTCGACATATGGTGCCGGCATGGTAGAGGTCCTCCAGTGCCGGTTCATCGGCCGCGTTTTTTTGGGTCACACAGAAAATTTCTCGATTTCCAGACATTGCCTCATGGATGGCCTGAATTGTCCCGTCACGGCCCGCGAAAAAGGGGGTAACCATCTGTGGAAAAATAACGAGCTCCCTCAGCGGTACGAGAGGGAGCTCCTTTTTTTTAGAAGCCGTGTTCCTGTTTCGAAACATTATGCTGATTTTTTTAATTCAATTATTTCGGGTTTCACTACTTTTTCGACAACGTCTTTTGTTACGGTTACCTGCTTTTCTCCGGGTATCGAAGGAATGTCATACATCAGATCGACCATTATTCCTTCGACAATTGCCCGTAAGCCCCGTGCGCCGGTTTTCATATCGATTGCTTTCTGGGCTATGGCTTCCAGCGCCGGTTCTTCGAATTCCAGAGTTACACCGTCGAGTTTCAAAGAGGCCTGATACTGTTTAATAATCGAGTTTTTCGGTTCGGTAATGATCTGCCGCAAATCAATTTTTGACAGCTCATTCAGGGTAACGTGGATAGGCAGTCTGCCGACAAACTCCGGGATAAGACCGAATTTTACCAAATCGTCCGGATGAATATGCGAGTAGAGCTCCACAAGGTCTTTCTCTCCCCGGGACTTAACTTCGGCACCGAATCCCATGGGATGCTGGGCGATACGGGCTTCGATAATCTTGTCCAGTCCGACAAACGCGCCGCCGCAGATAAACAGGATATTCGTCGTATCGATTTTCAGCATTTCCTGGTTCGGGTGTTTTCTGCCGCCCTGGGGGGGGACGGAAGCAATGGTCCCTTCGATAATTTTTAGAAGCGCCTGCTGTACCCCCTCGCCGGACACATCTCTGGTAATGGATACATTTTCCCCTTTCCGGGATATTTTATCAATTTCATCTATGTAGATAATACCCCGTTCGGCCGCGGAGATGTTGTTTCCGGCGTTCTGTATCAGCTTTAAGAGAATGTTTTCAACATCCTCTCCCACATAACCGGCTTCGGTCAGCGTCGTGGCATCGGCGATTGCAAAGGGCACTTTGAGCTTTTTCGCCAGTGTTTTCGCCAGCAGGGTCTTTCCCGTTCCGGTAGGGCCGATAAGCTGGACATTCGCCTTTTCCAGTTCAACATCGTCCTGTAGGACCCCTTTTTGGGAAATTCGTTTGTAGTGGTTGTACACTGCTACGGACAGCACCTTTTTAGCGGGGTCCTGCCCGATAACGTACTGGTCCAAATATTCTTTAATTTCCTTCGGCGTAGGGACCTCTTCTAAGTATTCGGAAGTGAGAACGTCATCTTCTTCGTCCAGGATCCGCTTGCAGACATGGACGCATTCGTCACAGATAAATACACCAGGTCCGGCAATGAGCCGTTTGGCCACATCGGCGCTTTTTCCGCAGAAGGAGCATACTTTTAATCCGTCATTTTTCGTTTTTGCCATTGTCCTCTCCTCGCACCAGTACTTTGTCTACCAGACCGTATTCAACAGCTTCATCGGCGGACATAAAATAATCACGTTCGAGATCCTGTTCAATAACTTCTTCGCTCTTTCCCGTATGGGCGGCAAAATGGGCTATGATCATCCGCTTTAAACGAATAATTTCTTTTGCCTGAATTCCGATGTCCCGTGCCTGTCCCTGCACACCGCCCCAAGGCTGATGAATAAGGACCCGTGCCGAGGGCATGCAGAACCGTTTCCCTTCGCTTCCGCAGGTCAACAGCAGGGCCCCCATGGAAGCGGCCTGCCCGAGGCAGAAGGTTTGTACATCCGATTTAATGTACTGAATGGTGTCATAGATGGCCAAGCCGGCTGTTACGGAACCGCCGGGAGAGTTAATATAGACACTGATGTCCCTTTCCGGGTCCTGAGATTCAAGAAACAGCAGCTGTGCGACCACCAAATCAGCGGTAACATCGTGGATTTCCCCGTCTATAAAAATAATCCTGTCTTTCAAAAGACGGGAATAAATATCGTAAGAGCGTTCTCCAGATCCCGTCCTTTCAACCACAATCGGTACTAAAGTATTCATTTGTTCATTCATAGATAAGTCCTGTTGTTTATTTACTTTCGTAAATTTACTCTTTATCCTGCATGAAGTCCAGGAATTTAACCTTCTTTCCCTTGGTGATTTTCGCTTCACCTAAGAGAAAATCAAGCACCTTCGTGTCTTTTATGTCTTCCGCTACAAGATTCATGTAATTTGCCTGTTCATACTGTTTCCGAAGTTCCTCCGCATCCATATTATTCTGTTCGGCTTGTTCCCGGATTGCCTCATCTATTTCATTATCGGCAGCTTCTATTTTTTCTTCTTCAATGATCTTCGAAATCAACAGTCTGCTTTTCAGCCGTTTTTCCGCGCTTGGCCGCCATTCTTCCCGTAAATCCTCCCTGGTTTTACCCTGCATCTGCAGGATCTTGTCCGCCTGGTCCTCGGGGATTCGGGAACGCTGCAGAAATTGCTGCCAGGAATTGTCCAATTCCGCCTGGATCATCGATTCGGGAAGGTCGATGCTGGAATTTTCTACGATTTTATCCACTATCTGGTCGACCTTTTTCTGGCGCACCTTCTGTTCCACGGCCTTGTTCAGGTTTTCCCGGATATCTTTTTTTAAATCGTCCAACGTTTCATATTCTTCGCTTACGTCCTGGGCGAGTTCATCGTCGAGATCGGGAAGGTCTTTGACTTTTACCGCGGTTACCGTTACCTTAAGCTTTACCTTTTTCCCCCGCAGGGTGTCTACTTCAAAATCTTCCGCGTATTCTTTTTCGATGACTTTTGTCTCATCTTTTTTCATATCGATAACATCATCGTCAATTTTGTGAAGATTGTATCCGCTGCCGACGGTAAAAACGAAGCCTTCCCGCTTCGTTCCCTCGATTTCGGTATTATCATCGCCAAGTTCGGCATAGTCGATGGTAATAATATCGTCCTTTGCGACGGTGGGGTCCGGTTTATCCATAACGACGGCGTTCCGTTCCCGCAAATTTTCCAATTCCCGTTTTTCGTCTTCATTCGTGACTGTAACCTGCGGCTCCGTTATTTCGATCCCCTTGTAATCGCCGAGGGTAATCTCGGGAAATGTATCGTAGGTAACGGTAAAGGTAAGGTCCTTATCCATATCCGGGTTCAGCTCATCATCCTCGAGCTGCGGGGTTACGTAGGGAAGCGGTTTTTCATCTATTTCATCGAATATTTCCTTTAACCCGTTTTCAATACAGTTAGCTGCTGCTTCCTGCCGGATCCCTTCGCCGAATTTCCGCTCCAAAACGGCCGCGGGGGCTTTGCCCTTCCGGAACCCTTTAATGTGGGCTTCTTTTGTATACTTTGTCAGCAGATTGTCGTATTCTTCTTTCAGCGCCTGTTGTTCAATTGTTACCTTTAACTTAACTGCCGAATGTTCAATTTTTTCTACTTCTTTGTTTGCGACCACTGTAGCACCTCTTTTATAACTAGGAATATTCCTGAATCTATGCAAAAAAAATGGCGACCCGGTTAATTCCGGACCGCCAGTTTCTAAAGCGGGAGACGGGATTTGAACCCGCGACATCCACCTTGGCAAGGTGGAGCTCTAC
>CAZSGZ010000072.1:0-14105 GCA_964606455.1 uncultured Spirochaetales bacterium | reverse complement strand
TTCAAGCTGCCGGTTTCATGCTCGATACCGATGGTTGTCGCCGGATTGACGGTCCCCCAGCGTACCGCCTCTTCAATCGGCAGGCCGGCAAAGCGGGCGACCCTGCTGATTGCCGTGTTCATGGTAACGGCACTTCCGGTGAGGTTGCCGTTTACCTTTGGGTCATCATCGATCATCCGCAAGACCCCGTCCTTTACGTAAATCCGGCGGCCGTCCTTGTAGGTGAACTCGGTCCCGTTTTCCAGGCCCGCGCCGACTAAAGAATCGGTAACCACTACCCGCTTGTTCCGGGGTTTTACCTTGTTCACGAACTTGAAAAACGGCGGCGGAACGTGGACGGGACAGCCGATAAGCTCGATAGAAACGTCGTCGTTCATCATCACCGACGTTTCCATCCCCGGCATCATTACCAGGGCCTCGTTAGGGTTTTCGCCGTAGCCTAAGGTAGTGTCGTACATGTGGGTAACGTGGCGGGCGCCCTTTTTAATGCACCGTTCGGCATCGTCGAAGCTCGCTTCGGTATGGCCGAAGACCGGGACAATTCCGCGACGGGCCAGCTCTTCGGTGAGCATGGAGGTGTTCGGGAGTTCCGGCGCATATGTAACCGTTGTTACAATGTCACCGATTTCGTCAAGGAGCAGGCGGATCTCCTTTTCTTCCGGCACCCGTAAATATTCGGCGGCGTGCCCTCCCCGGCACCGTTCCGCCAGCCAAGGTCCCTCGATATGAACACCTGCAAGCATCCCGCCGAGGCCGCTTTCCGTTTTCACCCGGCGGATCCGCTTGATCTGGCTGACAATGGATTCGACAGGGTTTGACAGAGTTGTAGCCAGGAGCCGGGTTACCCCGAAACGTGCGTAGGCCCGCAGGCCCCGTTCCATGGTCTCCTCGTCGCTTTCCATAAAATCGACGTCATGGATGCCGTGGGTATGCATATCGACGAAGCCGGGTGAGATAAATTTCCCCCCGGCATCGATAACGGTATCCGCGCGTTCCGGTTTCTCTTCCTCCGGCCCGGCGGAGACAATTGTTTCACTTTCAGCAAGTATGTACCCCGCGGGGATGAGACCCGTCTCGGTAATGACTTTGCCGTTGTGAATGAGGAGAGACTTCATGCCTCTAATTCACTTCCGGCTCGAGGGGGCCTGCTAAGTCCTGGATAAAGAACAGTTTCCCCGGCAGACCCGGCATAAAGGTGGAAGGAATCCACATATCCGGACCGTACTTGAGCGTTACCCACAGGGACTGCCCTTGGTAAATCATGTTCCGCGAGGGCAGATATCCGTCCACGCCGCCGATAGTATAGTCGGCATTCAGGAAAAGTCCCGGCCCGATGGTGTTAGCGCAGGCGGGGACGCTGGTAATTTTGCTCTTAAAGCTGGTAATCGAGTTCTGGATAATGGTGAGTGGATGCAGTTTTGCCGCCACCCGGTGGGTCGGTTTTTTCCATTCCTCCACACTCGAGTAGTCCTCGGCAAAGTGGGGTTCCCAGAACGCAATATGAAAAATCCACCCGATGCCGTAGACAACGACGAACTTCGCCCCCTTGTCCCGGAGTTCGCCGATTTTATCCCCGTACTTCGGAAGTTCCGTTTTTGTCGCAAAGTGGCGCTGCTTCTTCGGTGAGGTCAGTTTGCCTAAAGGACCGTAGAGGGCACCCTCCATGGCGTTGGTAAAAGCCCCGGGGTGTTCCGGCGGCAAAGTGTTGCCTTCCGCATCGCTCCATTCGTCCATATTGAAGCCGTGAACGTGTTTGCAGTCGACGCCCCACCGGGTAAGAAACTCCACCGCCCAGCGGTACATGCCCATGGGTCCTACGGACCAGATCATCACGATCTCCCGCCCCTCCTCCTTCGCTTCTTTAATCTGCAGGGCAATTTCGTGTCCCATCATGGTGTTGAAGGCCTGCAGGGTCTCGGCACTTACCGGCTCGAAGTCCTTATGCCACCATTTTTCCCGCTTGTAGACCTCTTCCGGTTTCCTGCTGCAGCAGTAGTCGATTTTCTTTATGTCCCAGGCCTCGGGGAAGAAATGCTCGAAGCGGGACCCCTTGATCGTCGACAGCAGATCGATTTTTTCAGGCGCTTTTTTCTTGGCCATTTATTTTCTCCTTTCCATAGATAGTTAGATAATGCTTATTCTCTGTCCCCGGTAAACTGGCTGACGGTAACCGCGACAATGATGACGAGCCCTATTACCACGTCCCGTACAAAGGGATTTATGTTCATGATAATAAGGGCATTTCCGATTACGCCGATGAGTATGACCCCTAGAAATATATTGACGGCCGTTCCCTTTCCCCCGAAGATTGACACGCCGCCGACGATTACCGCCGCCAGCGCATCTAAGGCGTAATTATCTCCCGTTGTTGCCAAGGCGGAACCGACCCGGGAAATAAGGATGATCGCGGCAAGGGCATTACAAAAGCCGGTAACAATATACCCGGTAATAATTGTTCGGTCGGTATTGATCCCCGAGACAAAGGCCGCTTTCTTATTACCCCCGATTGCGTAGAGGAAGCGGCCGTAACGGAAAAATTTCAAAATAATGTATGTCAGCACCGCCATTCCGATAAAAAACAGAATGGAGATGGGTACTACGTTAAAAATCCTTCCCCGCCCGATCCATTCAAAACGGCCGAAGAGCATATACGAGGCTCCTCCGGATATCAGCAGCGCCGCGCCGTGATACGTGGTCATAAACCCGAGACTTATTATGAAAGACGCCGCTCTGGACTTGACAACGGTAATGCCGTTTATAATTCCCATTGTTCCGCCGATTGCGAAGGTAACGAGGATTGCAACGGGAACCGCCAAAGCCTGCTTCCAGGGCTCCGCGTCCCCCGCCGGCAGACCCATCATCCGCTGGATGACCATCGCGATTACCACACCGAGGAGTGAAACCTGGCTTCCCACGGATATGTCGATATTTCCGGAAACCAAAAGCATCCCCACTCCGCTGGCCACAATACCGAGTACCGCAATTTGTTGAAAGATATTGATGATATTTGTAATACGCAAAAATCTTGGATTGACAATCGTTGCGATGACCGCGAGAACGACAATCATAATAACTAGAATAACCGACTGATTCAAACGGGTCGTACGCTTCCCTTCCGTTGGTTTAGTTGTAGATTCCATTTCGCTTTTTCCTTTGTTTTCACCCTTTTGCATCTATTTCTTCCTCCGCGCCGATTGAATACCGCAGCAGGTTTTCTTCCGTCATTTCATCACCTTCGAGAATGGCCGCCAATCTGCCGCCGCGCATAATTCCTACGCGATCACAAACACCGATGAGCTCCGGATTGTCCGACGAAATCATGATGATGGCCTTGCCTTCCCTCGCGAGATCATCCATCATCCTGTATATTTCCCCTTTCGCCCCGATATCCACGCCCACGGTAGGTTCATCGACAATGAGCACCTCGCTGCCCGCATAGAGCCATTTCCCCAAAACGACTTTCTGCTGATTACCGCCGCTTAAATTGATTACCCGCTGATTGACGGAAGGTGTTTTTATATCGAGCTGCAGGGATATCTGCTTTGTGTCCTTGTTTTCTTTCAGAAGGTCCATTATCAAGCCGCCGCTCTTTGCAAGGCGGGCCAAACTTACATTTTCAAAAACAGGCCTGCCTAAAATCAGTCCGTCATCCTTTCTCTCTTCCGTTAAGTATCCTATCCCTTTTTTAATGGCGTCAAAGGGGCTTTTCGGAGTAATATCCCGGCCGGCGAATTTCAGTATTCCGGAATCCTTCGGGTCTATACCGAACATCATGCGGGCCAATTCGGTCCGGCCGGAACCTACCAATCCGGCTAACCCGAATATTTCCCCTTTTTTCACGGAAAACGAAATATCCTCCACCACACCGCGGCGGGAATAGTTCTCGACCTCGAGGGTTTCCTTTTCTTCCCTAAAGGTAATTTGCCGATGATAGAGAGATTCGGTAGATTGACCGATCATTTCTTTGACAATCCCCCCTAAGGAAATTTCATCGACGGCATGAGTTGCAACCAGCTTTCCGTCTTTAAAGACTGTTACCCTGTCACACACTTCGAATATCTCCCCTAAGTTATGGGAAATATAAATGACACTCAACCCTTTCTCAACGTTCCGGCGGATCATGTCAAAAAGCACTTCCCGCCCATGATCGTCTAAAGAAGCGGTCGGTTCATCTAAAATTAAAATTTTAGCTTTTCTCGAACGTGCCTTCGCAATACTTACCAATTTCTTTTCAATAAAGCTTAAATCGGCCAATTTTGCATCCGGCTTGATGTGCAACCCAAGCTCCTGCAACAGCTTTTCCGTCCGCCGTCCGCATTCGGCATACTGAATAAGCCCGAAGCGATTAATCGGAAGATCGTACAGGTAGATATTTTCCGCGACCGACAGCTCCTCTACAAGCTGATTGTCCTGGTGGACCGTCTGAATTCCTAAATCGATGGATTGGGAGGGGCCGAACTGGGTCAGATCTTTTCCTTCTATAATTATCCTGCCCGAATCGGGAGTGAGAGAACCGGCAATAATTTCTATGAACGTGGATTTTCCGGCACCGTTTTGGCCGACTAAAGCATGTACTTCCCCCTGCCGCAGATCGAAGTCGACTTTGTCGAGGGCCTGAACGCCGGGATACGCTTTACTTACTTGGACGGCCCGCAGAATGTTATTATCCGCCACTGAACACCTCCCCGGGGTAATGGAAGTTGAAGGGGCCTCGGAGAACAATTCCCCAAGACCCCCCCTCCATTACGAATATACAGTTTTCCTAGTTATTTCCTAAGCTGAGGTTTATAGTTACCGGATTTTACAAATTCGTCTACAACCGGGAACCAGCTTTCATCGACGTCCCAGGGGATCAGTTTCTCTTCCCAGTTATCGCTGCTTACCCATACTACCGGAGAAAAGGTCCGTTCTTTCCAGTTACCGTCCCGCATGTAATTAATCAGGTTTTGCGCGCAAATCATGCCGTGCAGAGCGGGAGATTGGCTGAGACAATAATCAAGTTCCCCGTCTTTGAAGTTCTGTACATCCATGGGACCGCCGTTAACGGACACAATGGTTACATCATCTAAAGGAACGTTTTCTTCGAGAAGACCCTGGATGATACCGTCGGTAATTTCCTGACACCCGCCGATGGCTGTGTTGAAATCCATTCCCCCCTGGACCATCGTTTTCGTTATATTAAGGGCAGGTTCGGTAGCGTATTGAGAGTCCTGAGGGTCGGTGGCCATCTTGATATCGGACATTTTGTCGATGGAGGCCATAAAACCGTTGATCCCCTCCATAACCGGCGGGGTACCCGCGAAACCGGTCAGCATGAGGACGTTTTTCTGTCCGGGAACATCCTTGTTCAGTCCTTGAGCGACTATTTCGTACACCTCGAACCAATTGAAGTCGATGTTCGCGAAGGGGGTCCCTTCGCCTTCTGCAAGACCGCTTTCCGTAATCTGGATAGGAATGCCCGCTTCATTCGCGAGGCGGCAGGAATATTCCGCGCTGGACGGAGTAACGGCCGTTACATTCAGGGCATCAACTCCCTGAGCGATGAGGTTCTGCACCGCCTGATTTTCCTTGTCCGCGTTATACTCGTGATAGCCGAAAACGAGCTTCACATTTTCCTTGTCGGCAATCATTTCAAACCCGTTATGAAACGCGGTAAACCAGCCGATTTCATAGGGTATTACGACACCGACCGTCAACGGCCCCTCTTCCTTTTCTCCGCCGGCAAAGACGGGCGAAACCGCCAGCATCATTACCGCCAGCACTACAAGTAGCAAACCTACTTTCTTCATACCAAATACCTCCACTATTTTTTTCCGCCCCTCAAGGAGCGGTTGTATTCTATGTCGCCGCTGTTCCCTTGTCAAACTATCCCAAGGGGAGCTGCACCGGTTTATTCGTTTCGTAGGACTGAAAGGCCGCGAATATCATCTCGTGTGTTTTTACGGCGTCCTCGAAATTACAGTGGGACTCTTTTCCCGCTACTATCGATTCGACGAAGTGGTCGATTTCTCCCTGGAAAGGGTGATGACTGACGTCCGAGCTGTCGGGACAGATTGTCGGCAATTCGATCCAATCGGTCTGCCCCGGATATTTCAGCGGTGACCAGACCCGGTTGTCCTTTACCGTACCTTTCGTACCGAATATCTCTATAGGGAAGGTATAGGGCTGAATACACTCGAAGTTTGCGGACACCTTTCCCATTGTCCCGTCGGCAAATTTACAGAGGATAACTTCCAACCCGGGAATTTCCAGCGGTTCCCCCTCGTGAAAATCGTTGGTATAAGGATTGAACTGCCGGGTGCTCTGTCCCCGCTTTCCGCCGTTGTAGGCAAATATTTCCACCGGGTCCGCGGCACCGAATTCTTTCGGGGAGGCAAACCAGCGCATGGCGTCGATGGCATGGCAGCCCGCCAGCAGAAAAGCACTTCGGCCCATCTCTTTCGTCCGTCCGACGGAGAACCCCGGCCACCAGTCGCCGCTGTAGCTCTGATAGTCCGTTTCGACATAGTAAATGTCACCGAAGGCATCATCCGCTTCCATCCGTTTCAGCATCCGGAACAGGGGGTTCCAGCGCAGGACGAAGCTGACCACCGTTTTTACACCGGCCTTGTTCACGGCCCCCCGCATCGCCTGCAGTTCTTCCAGGGTCTGGCAAACCGGTTTTTCAATAACCATATCTTTCCCGGCGGACGCGGCGGTTATGACATTCTCCGCGTGCACGTGCTGGGGGGTACAGATGGAAACAATATCGATCCCCGGATGTGCGAGGGCCTTTTCGTAATCGTCAAAAATGGGAACATCGATCCCCGCCTCCTCCGCCCGCTTCCGGGCGCTGCCGAGGCTCCTCGAGGAAATTGCCGCGATTTCGGTGTGAGGATTTTTCATATACGCCGCGATATGCTGGGTGGAAACCCAGCCCGCTCCATGTATCAGTACACCTAACGTTTTGTCAGCTTTTGTATCAGCACCGGCCATAGAAAAACCCCTCCATCTAAGAAATATGTTGATTTATTGAACAAACTAAATTATAATCCATTAATATTAGGGTGTCAAACGAAAAATTGCTTAAAACAGGAGGGAAAATGACTGAATTTCAACATTTATTTTCACCAATCAATATTGGAAACGTAACAATACCGAACAGAGTGTGCCATGTCCCCACGGACATCAGCTCTTCGAACACCGACGGCTCGGTAAGCGACCGGGACATACATCACCATGAAACACTGGCAAAAGGGGGAACGGGGCTGATTATCGTCGGCGCGACTTCTCCCGACGGGAAAACAGGCAGGTCGACGGTAACCAACCTGGTTATCGATAACGATAACTACATCCCCGGCTTTACCCGGCTGGCAAACGCCATGAAGAAATACGGGGCGAAATGCGCGGTACAGCTGCAGCATCCGGGCAGGCAGGCCGCCCTCCCGCGGGAAGGAAAATTAACCGCTACCGACCAGGCGGTTACCCTGCCGTGGTCGCAGAGCAGGGCGATCGTGTACGCGAATGCCGACGAGGCGAAGAAAACCGTCCATGTCCTTTCGACGGACGAGGTCATCGAATTAGTTGACAAGTTCTCCGAAGCGGCCTGGCGGCTGCAGCAGTCGGGCTTCGACGCGGTGGAACTGCACGCGGCCCACGGCTATCTTATCTCCCAGTTCATGAGCCCCTACCTAAATTTCCGAAACGACCGGTTCGGCGGTAACTTCGAGAACCGGATGCGCTTCCCCTTGGCCATTGTCGCATCGATTCAGGACAAGTGCGGGCCCGACTTCCCGGTTATTATCCGCTACTCGGCAGACGAATGGGTCGACGGCGGCAGGGAACTGCCGGAATCGATTGAAGTTGCGAAACGTTTTGAGCAGGCGGGTGTCGCGGCCCTCGATTTGAGCCAGTGTATTCAGGAGAGTCCCGGGGCGGGCTTCGATCCCATGCCCTACGAAGAAGGCTGGACGATTTACGCTTCCGAGGCAATAAAAAAAGCGGTAAGCATCCCGGTCATTAACAGCCACACGCTGCGCGATCCGGCCTATTGCGACCAAATTATTGCCGAAAACAAAACCGACATGGTGGGGCTTGCACGGCAAATGCTGGCGGACCCCTATTGGCCGATAAAGGCGTACCACGGGAAAACGCGGGCCATAAGGAAATGTATTTCCTGTTTAACCGGCTGCTGGCAGGAATCGATGATGGCCAAAAAAGAAATTATGTGCGCCATCAATCCGGCCTGCGGAAACATTAAATTTTCCGACATGAAGCCGGCCGCGGCACCTAAAAACATAGCCGTCGTCGGCGGGGGCCCCGCGGGAATGGAAGCGGCGAGGGTCGCCGCGGTACGGGGACACACGGTAACGATTTTCGAAAAAAGCAGCGAGCTCGGCGGGGCAATTCTCGGCTGCTGCATGGCGCCGGGGAAGGAAAAGATGAAGTGGTATGCCGACTGGGTCCGGTATCAAATTGAAGACTTGGGCATAGAAGTGAAGATGAACACCGAACCGTCCGTCGACGCTCTTAGGGACTACGATGTAATTGTCAACGCTACCGGCGCCTCGTCATACACTCCCTCCGTACACGGAAACGCGGAGGCCGTTATCCCCTTCGAAGAGGTAATGGCCTGTCCGAAAACCGCCTGCGAATTTCACCCGCAGGACGGCAGAAAACCGAAAAAATTGGAAGGGTCGAAGGTAGTCGTATGGGGCGACCACTATCCGGCGGTGGACACTGTTTTAAACCTGGCCCGGATGGGGAAAGAGGTTACCGTCGTTACGGACAACAGAGAGTTCGCGGCGGGAGTTGAAGTTATACACATGTACGTTTTCAGGAAACGCTTTGCCCAAACGGACGCGGAAGCCCTGGAATCGAAACCGTTCAAATATCCGGTAACGGTTATCGAAAGCAGCAGAATAGACGATATACGGAACGGCGAGATCGATGTTATCGACAAAAACTTCAACCGCACCACCCTCCCCTGCGACCATGTAGTTACCTGCTGGGTGCGGCCGAACACCGCATTGCTTGAAGAGCTGCGGACCGCCGGGCTGCCGGTGGTCAACGCCGGCGATTCGGTACGGCCGCGGAACCTGCATGCGGCCGTCGACGAGGGGGCAAGTATCGGACTTGCCGTAGACGAATATGCCTACATAAACCCCAATATGCACATTGTGGACAATCTTCCAATCGATACGGCCGCGCAGCTGAAAGCGTAAGGAATACAATGGAATCACGAGTGGAAGAACATATTGTCGGGAGGGATGAGAACAGCCTCGTTACCGGTTCCGGCGGGGTCCCGGTTATTGTGGTGGATAATTTCCCGATGCTCGGGACATTGACCGCCTACCGGTTTATTGAATGGGTACAGCGGAATCCCGAGGGTGTCGTTTCGCTTCCCACCGGAAAAACACCGGAATACTTCATGAAAGAAGTAGTCCGCCTTCAAGAAAACTGGACGGAACCGGGAGTTACGGCGGAACTCGAAAACGCTGGCATCGATCCCGGTGTCCGCCCCCGCTTCGACGGCCTGCGTTTTGTTCAAATTGACGAGTTCTACCCCATCAATCCCCGGCACATCAACAGTTTTTACTACTATGTAAAAAAATACTACCTGGAAGGCTTCGGGATTCCGCCCGATCGGGCCCTGTTGATAAACTGCGAGGAAATCGGCCTGGACGACGGGATGACCTTAGAAGACGTCTGGCGAAACGACGCGGTGGACTTGAGCCTCCGGAACCGGAAAGCGGCGACGGACCGGGAAGCAATCCGCAAAAAGGTGATCGAGCGGGTCGACCAATGGTGTGTGGAATATGAAGACAGAATACGTGAGCTCGGCGGCATCGGTTTTTTCTTAGGCGGCATCGGACCGGACGGGCACATCGGTTTCAATATCCGTGGCTCGAACCTCTATTCGACCACGCGCCTGATGAAGGTCAACTACGAGACCTTAGCGGCTGCGGCATCCGACTTAGGCGGCATCGAAGTGGCCCAAAAACGGCTGGTCATTACCATCGGCCTGTCCACTATTACCTACAACCCGGAATGTACCGCCATTATCATGGCCGCGGGGGACGCGAAGGCAAAAATTGTCGCGGAGGCGGTGGAACACCGGAGAAATCTCCTCTACCCCGCCACATCACTGCAGCAGCTTACGAACAGCAGGTTCTACATTACCAGGGGAGCGGCGAAGAACATCCGGTCCTACCAAATCTCCGTTCTTTCAAATGAAGATGAATTGACAGGCGAGGAGATTGAACGGATAGCCGTGGATGTTTCCCTCGACTCGGGGAAAAAGATCCTCGACTTACAGAAAGACGATTACAAAAAACACTGGAAGGGAAAACTCCTTTTAGGGAAATGTAAAAAGGCAATACCGGAAATAAACCGGGAGGCGGCGGAATCGCTGCAGGGTAAAATAGAACGGGGCATTCAGAACCGGACGAATACCCGATTCCTCCACACCGAACCTCATCACGACGACATTATGCTCGGTTACATGCCCTTCGTTGTCCGGAACATCCGGGAGCACAGTAATCAGCACTACTTCGTGACCCTTACCAGCGGTTTTACGGCGGTTACCAACGAGTACATGCTCCTTGTCTGTCAGCGGACAAAACGGGCCCTGGAAAAGAACAAATATAATCTGTACGAACTCTTGGAATCGGGCTATTTCGGTAATGATAAAAGCTATTACCGTGACCACGATGTCTACACGTACCTAGACGGACTTGCCGCGCGAAACCCGAAAATTCAGGAGCAGGGCACCATTAGCAGATTTATCCGGGACCTGATCATCATTTTTGAAGACACCGACTTAGACAACATTAAAGACCGGGTGGATGAGCTTATCAACTATTTCGAGACCCAGTACCCCGGCAAGAAAGACCTGCCCTACATACAAAAACTGAAGGGAATGTGCCGGGAATGGGAATCGGCGTGTTTGTGGGGCTACTTCGGCTGGAATTCCGCGGCAATTAACCATCTGCGTCTGGGCTTTTACACCGGCGATATCTTTACCGAAGAGCCGACGCTTGAACGGGACGCGGCACCGGTCCTGGACCTGATGAAGCAGACACGACCGGAGGTCATTACCGTGGCCTTTGACCCGGAAGCGAGCGGACCCGACACCCATTACAAGGTAATGCAAGCCGTTTCGGAAGCGGCCAAGATGTATGCCGAAAAGCGGAAAACGGAAGGAGACGCGGCGGAGCTCGAAATTATCGGATACCGGAACGTTTGGTACAGATTTCATCCCTCGGAAGCGAATATTTTTATCCCAGTAAGCCTGAATATGCTGACACTGCAGCACGAATCGTTTATGCACACCTACATCTCCCAGCGGGACGCTTCGTTTCCAAGTTACGAATTCGACGGACCCTTCTCGCTGTTGGCACAAAAAATTCAGGTGGAACAGTACGATAATTTAACCACCTGCTTAGGGCGGCGCTATTTTTACGAACACGAAAGCGCACTTATCCGGGCAACCCGCGGATTCGTGTTCTTGAAGTCCATGGGATTGGAAGAATTCCAGACCCACACCAGGGCGCTTAGAAAGCGCACGGAAAATAAATAGGCGGCGGTACGACGGATGCAGGGAGGAACGAAGACATTCCAAAAAAACATCAATCTTTCCCTCGTTCTCCGCACCATCCGCCTTGAAGAAACTATCAGCAGGATCGATATTGCCCGCGCGTTGGGCCTGAATCGATCGACCATTACCTACATTGCGTCTCAGCTCCTAGAGGAAGGCATTATTCATGTTTTATCGGAAGGAGAGCCCGCGGTACAGGGGGGGCGGAAGCCGGTATACCTGGGGCTAAACGGAGAGTACGGCGCCGTACTGGGAATGGAAATCCAGTACAATTTATGCAGGGCGGTCGTCCTGGGTCTTGACGGCAGGGTCCTGGTAAAGAAATCGGTCCCCTACTCCGGAACGAACATCCGCCTGGGAAACAGGTGCAGCACAACTTTTGCAATGATGGAACGGGAAGTCCGGCAGCTCGGCATTCCCATTATCGGGGCCGGTATCGGGCTGCCGGGACTGATTGACCCGCACAGGGGGAAAGTCATTGAATCGTTTTCGCTGAAACTGCACGATTTCGATTTCGCCGAAGCCGTTGCAAAGCATTTCGAAGTACCTGTTTTAATTGATAACGACGCGAACTGCTGTGCCTGGGGAGAGGTGGTTGCAAACCGCGGCAAGGGTCCGGACAACTTTCTTTACCTTCTTCCGAAATTCAACACCGAAGAAGAGGACCCAGACAAGGTGGAAATTGTGGGTCTTGGAGTCGGGACGGTAATAAACGGAAATGTATATTACGGCAACAATTATGCCGCCGGAGAATTCCGCAGCGTCTTCTGGGAAAAGGGGAACAAAGAGCAGGTGGCAATAGACGGGGACCGGCTGCGGAAAATTGAGCGGGACGAAACAGTGCTCCGGACCTTTATAAAGGAAGTTTGTTTCAATTTGTCCGTCATTATTTCACTCCTAAACCCCGGCAGGATTTACATCGGCGGCGATCTGGGCAGGTACTACGGCCTGGTCAAAGAGGTAATTGAATCCGAATTGTCCCGCGCCTACATCGGAGATACCGGCAACGGCTGTGAGATTGCACCGACGGATTATGACATATATGATGTAGCGGTTGGAGCTGCAAATATGTTTCTTGAAAAATTGTTCGATGTTCCGGCTCTCCGGAAACAGCATACCTACTATTCCCTGGATTGGGACAAGATCTTCAGCAGGGCAAATTTGTCCGGGCAGGCGGTGTTATGAACGGGTACGTTATCGGGATCGACCTGGGAGCATCACTTATAAAATACACGGCAATGGGGGAGAACGGACAGCCCGGCAGAGTCGATCGGGTACCGACCTACGGCGAGCTGGGGCCGGAAATGGTCATAAGCCAGATCCATAACGCCATCGACAAAGCAAAAGCGTCTATCCCCGGCGGCGGCAGCCTTCTGGGCATCGGAATAGGAACGCCGGGGTTGATCGGCAACAAAGGGGAAATAATCGGAGAAGCGGTCAATATCCCCGGATGGCGCGACGTGGACCTGCGGGGGATTATGGCAAAACGGGAACAGACAAATGTGACGGTACAGAATGATGTAAACCTGACGGCCTTAGGCGAACTCTATTACGGAGCGGGAAAGGACGTCCGGAACCTGGTCTGCATTTCCATCGGCACGGGTATCGGCGGAGGCATCGTTCTGGACGGAAAGCTTTACTCCGGCGGTTACGGGTTGGCCGCGGAAATAGGCCATCTAATTGTAGAGCCTGAAGGACTCGAATGCGACTGCGGACAGCACGGCTGTTTGGAACAGTATTCTTCCGCAATCGGACTGGCGGCGAACTGTTTCCGGCTTGCGGAAAAATTTCCAAGCGAACTGGCCGACATCGCCGCACGGCATCCCGACAGCATTACGGCGGAATATATCTACTCCTTTCTGGAAAAAGGCGACAAGCTTGCCATGGAAGTCCATCACCTTTCCTGCCGAATGCTCGCCAGGGCAATTGGCCTTATCATGAACCTGCTTGCCCCCGAAATGATTGTTCTCTGCGGCGGTGTAATGAAGTCGGGCGATTTAATTCTGCCGGATCTCCTCGAACTTCTGCCGCGGTACAGCATCGGCACAATACAGAAACGCTGCAGGGTCCTTCCCGGAGACCTGGGCCCGGACGCGGGTGTAATCGGCGCGGCGGTATACGCTCTGCGGCAGTTTGCACCTACGGAGGAAAACCGGTAATGATGCGGGGAAGTATTTCAAAGGGCCGGCTCCACCGGGAAGGGGGCTTTCGCTTCCCCCGGGAATACTACTTCGATCCACTGTTTCACCGGGACCTGGACCTAAAAATCGAGGCCTTTCTCGCCCGTCGCTTTCCCGACATTCCCGTATACAACATGGAATCGAACCTGGTGCAGCCGGAACATCTCCCTCCGGCGGCGCTGTATGTCGGCGGCATCCAGCCGAACCTCATTGTAGGCGCGCTTCTCGGGGCGGACTTCGTTTTCCCGGAAGGTGCGGATGCAGACATTACGTCAAAACCCCTTGCGGAGGCAGACAGCGCCTTTCCCCTGCCGGCACCTGAGAAGCTGCTCTCCCATCCGCTTATT
>CAZSGZ010000071.1:0-14439 GCA_964606455.1 uncultured Spirochaetales bacterium | reverse complement strand
TCTTCGCTGCCGAGGATGCAGATGAGGGCTTCGATGAGATACTGGACCTCTCTCGGATGGTGGAGTTCATCCTGGATATGCTTGAAGGAAGAAACGAACGAGGAAATAAAACGGTTAATTACGGAGGAGTGGAGAGGGACGTCGCTTACCTGGACCGGGGGCCAAACGACTACGCCGAGCTCCATTTCATCAAAAACCCGGAGTGCGTTGTGGTTGTCCGCCATCCTGGCCATTCGCCGCTCGCCGGACCGAAAATCCCGGACAAAAGTCGCGGCACCGTCTAAGGTATAACCGGTGGAGGCTGAAGGAAGGTGAAAATCGTATGACTCTTCCCGTGCCCCTAATACAAACGATTTTGGAGCGGTTTGCAGGGCCGCATCCACCATTTCTTCGCTTATATACGCAATGTTCGCTTCCCGGTCGATACGCGCTCCATGCTTTTGCAAAATGTCGAGGCACGGGCCGCTTGCATATTTCACTCCCACTTCGGAGAGAATCTTTATACTTTTGGAATGTATCCTTTCGATTTCTTCCGTTGAGAGAAATCTGTTCGATACCTGCATAATAAATCTCCTTTATTCTTGGTTCTCCGAGTTCTGAGACAGCACCGTCCCGTAGTCGTATTTATCCTTTTCGTAGCTGGTAATAATCGAGGTTTCAATTTTTATAATTCCATTGATAATGCCGAGTTTGTTATGTATCAGAATATTGAGTTCTTCCAACGATTTGACGACAAAATCCATGTCCACGTCGGCGGGACCTGTCATCAAGGCGATGTAAGTTATCTCGGGCAGTCCGCGCAGTTCATCGATAACCTCTTTCATTTTTCCGGCGCTTACCTGCAATTTTATGTTTCCGGTGAGGGCAAATCCGAGTTTACGGGGTTCACAGACAGCAACGATACTGATTACCTTGTCCCGAATGAGCCGCTGGGTCCTTGAACGGATTGTTGCCTCGGAAAGATTCAGCTCCTCTGCTATTTTCGTAAATGGAATTCTGCCGTCTTTCTGTAGAAGACAGATAATCTGCGAATCGATTCTATCAATAGACATCTCCACTCTTTCAACTCCTCCGTTTGTTAAATTGTTTCAGTACATTTTTTCTGCAGACTATCAAACTCTTTTTCAGCCTCTTTGGGAAGGGGTAACTCTTCGTGCTTTTTCAATATCTGTTCCACCATCTGCTTTGCCCTGTCCAGAATAGATCCAAGTGTTTCCAGCTCTTTATCCGCACTGCCCGGGCTGAAAAACAGATCGCTCAGATACCATCGGTTGGAGTGTATCGCGGTAATTGTCGAGTCTTCTCCTAAAAAATGGCCTCCCGGCCCGACTTTTGAAATTACATCGTCTAAAAGGGTGGTTTCCTCCACGGTGACCCCGAAGCCGGCCTTCCGGCTCATTCGAAACATTTCGACATCAAGAAAAAACTGTTCCAGGCTTAAAACCATGGACCCGCCTATCAGCCCGGGGCCGACGAGAATGTCGGGATATGAAAGGGCAGAGAGCAGGCCATTCATTCCTCGTTCAATCCCGCTTTGTATTGTGGGAACAAAACGGCCTGTTGAGCCACCCGAAGCCATAACGGGCAGATCGTAAAAACGGCCCATTTCCGTTTCCATAGCTCCGAATATCCCGTTTTCCACTGCGCCGCTGAAGTATCCGCCTGTTCGGGGGTCCATCATTGCGAGGGCGGGAGAATAGATAAACGGGACTTCCGGTTCGGCCGCCTGAACGAGACAGAGCATGGCGAGTACTTCACTATTCCCAAGGACGGCGGTCCCGGCCATGCTGGCCGGTGCCGTCGCACCCATCAGGGGCATCGGCATGACGCCGACCGGAATCCCCAGTCCGGTAACGGCAAGGTAGGCGTCGGTATACGCCTTTTCCATGACCAGCGGTGACTGGGGGCAGAGGAGAAAAGACCAGGGGCGCTTTTTCTTAATTTCATCGGTTGTGCCGAAAACGATATGCAGAATTTCTTTTAGAAGCATTGCTTCCTCTACAGTGGAAGCCGGTTCCTGAATATGTTTCGTGAAATTGGTGAGGAGTGCGCGGGCGTACATGACAAAATTTCCGGCTGTCTCTTCGAGATTAGTCGGAGCTGCAATGTTCCAATATACTCCCACTTCGTCGAGGGCATTCGCGAGCCGTGTTGCGTTCATGAGGTCCTGAAATGTAGACGGCCGGATCGTTTTCGCTTCGAAATCGTAGGTAGATACTCCTTGTCCGTCCATACAGAGGACAGTTTCTCCCGCATTCATTTCAAGCTTCCAGTTAGTACGTCTCGCCCCAAGGCTGAATTTTTTCGGCGCTAGGCGAAGGGCCTCCTCCACTATTGCCCGGGGGAATTTGACGATCCGGTTCGAATCGTTTACCTCGGCACCGGCGGTTTTAAGCAGTACTCTCGCTTGTTCGGAATCGACGCGTAATCCGGTACGGGACAAGACCCGCAGGCTTGCTTCATGGATTCTGTATTTTTCCTCCTCAGTAAGGACCTGCAATGTGGTCTTCAAATCGCCCTCCTTTTTTCAGGATACACCGAATCACCGTTTTTTTGCAATAAAAAAGTTCGATATTCGTTAATAAAACTTTGACAATTTAGGTAAAATGTTATAAAATTGTAAAAAACATAGCAAATTCGTGGAATGGTGAATAGAAGTTATGAAAAAGGTGTTGATAATAGGAGCGGGGGCCCAAGGTAATGTTATTGCACATGTGTTAAGCCGGGCTGATGATGTGGCTGTCGTAATCCTCGCGGACCGAGACAAGGCCCGCGCCCGGGAAATTGCGGAATACAGCGGTTCCGAAAAAATATTTCCCCGGTTCCTCGACGCATCGAATCAGGAGGATGTGGAAGCGCTCATGTCCGGGGATACGCTTGATCTGGTAGTGAATGCGACCCTGCCCGCCTTTAACAGGAACATTGTCCGGGCTGCCCGTGCTGCTAACATCAACTATATCGATATGGCGTCTAACGAATTTTTCCCCCGGGATGGTGTGCTTCTTGACCAGTTGGATTATGAAAAAAGCTGGAACGATTCCGGATTAACTGCAATTTTGAACGGCGGCGGCGATGCCGGGCTCGTCAATGTAATGGCGAAGGATGCGGCCGAAGAGCTGGATGTTATTGAATATATCGGGATTAAAGATTTCGGTGTTGTTGAATGCGACGAGCCGGTTGCCCTCTGGTCGATGCGGACCTTTTTAGAAGACTGCTACGACCGGCCCGTTGTTTGGGAAGAGGGAAAACATCGGTTCGTGGAACCTTTTTCCGGGGAAGAGGAGTACTATTTCCCGCCGCCCTTAGATATGTGGGGGAAGGTATACAATCATATCCATGAAGAACCCATGACCATCCCCATCTATATCGGCAAGCCTGTCGGCCGGTGCGATTTTAAAATCGGGGACCCCTCCATCGATATGTGGAAATATTTACTCGTCGATTTGGACTTGCTGTCCCCTGAAAAAATAGAATTTGACGGATGCATGGTAAGTCCGAGGGAAGTTGTCTTTTCAAAAATACCGGCCACGCCGACGGTGAAAGAAATGATCGAGCTGGTGGAGAATAACAGGATAAAAAGCCAGCTTGTACTTGCGGTAGATGTAATCGGTATAAAGGACGGCCGGAAACTGCACTATAAACTCTGGACCGACAGCCCGAATGCAGTACAGGCATGCGGGAAAATCCCGGGGGCAAATGACGTTTCCTGGGCGACATCCGTACCTGCCTCGGTTTTTTCCCTCATGCTGTTACGTGGCCAGGTAAAGAAAACAGGAATGCTGCTCCCCGAAGTGTTCGACAAGGAAGAGAGAGAAATATTCTTTCAAGGAATGAAAGACTGGGACATCAAGATTAATAAACAGGTGAGTTGTGTGGTATAAAGCCGGATTAAAAAATGAAATTTCACGGTAGACTCCTTTCAGAGGAGGAGCGGACAAGGATCCATCGGGACAGTCTGAAAATTCTTACAGAAGTCGGCGTTAAATTTAACAGCAGAAAGGCGTTGGAGGTACTCAAGCGGAACGGGGCGAAAATCGATACTGAACGTATGCTGGCCTATGTCCCCGAAGAAATGGTGGACGAAGCGCTCCGAAGAGCACCCAAGTCCTTTGTCCTGGGAGGACGGAATCCCGCGTATGACTGCGAATTACCTTCCGATTTCAGTATTTATAATCTGGACGCCGGCGGAATGCATTTCATCGATCATGTGACCGGTGAAAGACGTCCGGGTCATTTTCAGGACCATATCGATATTCTGAAGGTATTCCAGGCGATGGATATGGGAAATCTTGTCTGGACACACTCCGTCGACGATATTCCGGACCATAAGCTCGATACGGTGCTTATGTCCCTGGAAACGATGAAGTATACATCAAAACACCTCCAGGATGAACTCCTTTTCCCGGAGGAAGTGGAATTCCTCATGGAGGCCCTCGTGGAAATTCTCGGCAGCGAGGAGGAGGCCGTCAGGCGGAAAATCTATTCCGTCGTCTACTGCACTATTCCGCCGCTGACACATGATAAACATATGTGTGAAGCCCTGATGGAGGCCGGGAAGTTTGAAGTTCCCATCTGTGTCCTTCCAATGAATGCTCCCGGTACCTCCGGGCCCGCGAGTCTGTATTCCACGATAGCGGTTTCGAATGCGGAAAATCTATCATCACTCGTGTTATTTCAAATGGCGAACCCCGGCTGTCCCATTATTTACGGTGATGCCAACTTGGCTACCGATTTCAGGTCCGGCAATTTTCTATGCGGTGCGCCGGAAATGATGCTGCAAACCGGCGCCATGGGGGAAATGGCACGGTTTTACGGTCTTCCGAACGAGCAAGGCGGCTGCCTGTCAGATGCCCTCGAACCGGGGCCCCAGGCAATTATGGAGAAGATGCTGTCGACCCTTCCCCTTGTAATATCCGGGGTGGACGTGGTGCAGGGCATCGGTGCGATAGAAAACAGCAACTGTGTCTGCTTGGAACAGATCGTCGTTGACAATGAAATCGCCCTGCAGTGCAGGAAAATCCAGGAGGGAATCGATATCTCGGACCGGACCGACTATTTCAATGAAATAGCTAAAGCAGGCCCTGGGGGGACCTTTCTCGGGAACGATACTACCGTTGCAGCCTGCAGAGACGGCCGTTTTTACCAATCCAGTCTGTTGAACCATTCAACCTACGAAACCTGGTCCGAGATCGGAAAACCGAATATCTATACAAAAGCCGGGGAAAAGGTGGATGAAATTCTCGCGTCACCCCAGGAAGACCCGTTGACGGATGACCAGATAGGAAAATTGGATGATATTATTCTCAGGATCAGGGACGCACCTGAGCCGGATTAACATGTGTATAGTGAATTGATAGTTCAGCGGTGTTGATGCCGCGTTAATTAATATATTTCGGGAGGCAGGCGGAAGGTATGGCAAAAGCCAGATTGTCACTTCTTTCAACCCGGGAGCGGGAGTTTATTCACGCAACAAGTCTCAAGATCCTAAAAGAAATTGGTGTTTCAGTCAAAAGTAAATCCGTCATTGCATTGTTAGAAGACTATGGGGCCGAGTACGAACGGATTACGTCAATTGTAAAAATTCCCGAAAAAGTAGTTCAAAATGCCCTTGATTCGGCACCTTCGAAAATTACCTTGGCGGCCCGGGACCCGGAACACGATTTGCTGCTGCCGTCCGTGGATCTTCCGTATATGGCAACCAACGGCCTTGCCGTTTTTGTCAAGGATATTGATTCCGGCGAAATCCGTAATTCTACTCGGAACGATCTGTCCCGGTTTATGAGGCTCGCGGACGCGCTGTCCCCGGTGGATTTTGTCTGGACCGCTCTAACGGCCGGAGATGTTCCAGGTTTTGCCCACGGCCCATACGAACTGTGGACCGCGTTTCAGAATACAGTCAAACATGTCCAAAGCATTACCGTCCAGAGCGCGGAAGATGCTCGGATGCAGATAGAATTGGCGGCACTTATTGCCGGCGGCAGGGAGAACTTGAAAAAGCGCCCGGTGATGTCCGTTGTATCAGCTCCCCTTTCTCCCCTCTCCTTTGAAGGCGGCGCTATTGAGGCGCAGGTGGAATTTGCCAAGGCGGGAATACCCGTCGTCTCCATGTCGATGTCCCTAGGCGGGATGTGCGCTCCCGTAACGGTTGCCGGAATGTTAGCGAATTTGAACGCGGAGAACCTTGCCAGTCTTGTAATAACGCAGGCCGCGGCGGAGGGCGCTCCGTATATTTATTCATCGGAATCGATGCCGGTCAATATGTTGGACACCACGGTGGATTACACTTCTCCGGAATATACAATTGTATCCGCCGGTGCCGCGGACATGGCGGAAATGTACGGCCTGCCCAGCATGGTCAGCTCCTTCGGGACAACCGGCGAGGAGCCGGGCATGGAGGGTTCGCTTTGTGAAATTTTCAGCTGCGCGGGGACTACCCTTTCCGGAAGCGATCTTTCCGCGGGGCTGGGTTCAATTCTCGCTGCAAAAGGGTGTTCCTTCGAACAGCTGGTGATCGACGCATACACATGGGACTGCTTTCGGGCTTTTACTAAACGGCATGAAATATCGGAAGAAACGGTGGCTTTTCATGTAATGCAAGAAATCGGGCATCATGCGAACTATCTGATTCATGATCACACCGTGGATAATTTTAAAACGTATTTTACCCTGTGGGAAAGAGAAAAGCTTCAGCTGCAAAAGACTTTTTCGAAGGAAGCGGTGCCCGAAGCTAACCGGATAGCCCGCCGGCTTCTTAGCGAGCATGTGGTACGGCCGCTTGAACGGGAACTTGCCGAAGAGGGCGAGAGCTTGTTGTCGGCCTATGTTGAAAGGGTGCGGACAATTGGGAGAAAGGGAGGGTAGGAGCATTATCTGCCGTTATTACCCTCCTTTTATAAATTTTAACTATGCTGATGACGGAGGTAATGTATGAAAAAACGATTGATTCTTGTTGTACTGCTCTTGCTTATCATCCCCGCAATGCTGTTTTCCGGAGGGAAAAAAGAAGAAAGCCCGAAGGAAAGCGGAAAAGAGGAAGCCGGCACGGAGAAAGCCGCCGCTGCCGAGAAGACGGGCGGCGGGCGGATGACTATCGGCTGTGCCGAACCGTTGGAGACGCTTGTTTTGGATGCCGGTTCCATGTATTCCAACTGGGGCTGTCTGTATTACATGCTTATTTATGATAACTTGATGAAATTTTCTAAACCGCCGAACTATTATCAATTCACCCCCGAGCTGGCGACCCGTTATGATCTGGCGGAAGACCGTATGTCATATGTCCTTCATATCGCGGAAGGGGCTAAATGGCATGACGGAAAACCGCTGACCGCGGAAGATGTAAAATTTTCAATGGAGCAGCTCTGGTCTCTACCTGCCTGGGCGGATGCTGAAGTCGATTACGCAAGTATAGAAATTCTTGACGAGCACACCTTGCGAGTAAACAGCAATCTGCTGGTTTCCGGCTCGAACCCTCCGCCGTATTGGGCGTGGGACCCGGTTGTTCCGAAACATATTTTCGAGGAGGCGGGAGAAGAGATCGCGACCTGGCCTAACGATAACGCCATCGGCTCGGGACCCTTCAAGCTGAAAGAATTTCAACCCGGCGAGTTTATGTGGCTGGTGCGTAACGACAATTATTGGGGACAAAAACCCTACCTCGAGGAAGTTGTTTTCAGGTATTACGGCAATATCGATACGATGATTATGGCGCTGCGAAAAGGAGATATCGATGTCATAAGCGATATCAGTATTCCGCCTCATCTAATCGATAACTTGAAAAAGGACCAGGATATTAACGTCGAAGTCGTTCCGGGGCTCGAGTTGAAATGGCTCTCTTTTAATCTGCATAAAGAGGGTCCGCTGCAGGATGTAAACGTACGCCGTGCGATCCAATATGGTATCGACAGGGACCGCATCGTCGATATGGTATATTTGGGATACGCGCAGAAGTACAACAGCTGGCTCTATGAAGAAGATCCGCTTTATAATAAAAATCTGCCCGCATTTGATTATGATCCCGCCCGGGCGAGGAAAATCCTCGACGATGCCGGATATACGGACACCGACGGTGACGGGCTGCGGAACGACCCGGAAACGGGAGAAAACCTCTATTTCGAACTGCTTGCGCCTTCCGAAGAGGTGTATGCCGTTAAATCCTGTACACTGATCGCGGAGATGCTTCCTGAAGTCGGTATCGGAATCGATTTTCAGACCACCGACTGGGACACATTCTGGGAACTGGTCTACTACCCGATGGAGGATGCCTACGAGATTGCATTGAGCAGCGAAGAACCCGCACCTGCCCCGTACGCCGACTGGATTTGGGCCGAAGCCTCGAGCTGGGACGAATTGGGGGAGGAGTGGAATTCCTCCTATTACGATAATCCGCGTCTGGATGAACTCATCTATGCGTTAAGCGAAGCCGGCGATATGGATGAGCGAAGAGAGATTGTGTATGAAATGCAGGAAATAATGGCCCGAGACCTGCCGTACGGCTTCCTCGTACGGCCTGACTTCATTTCCGTATACCGGACTGATAAGATAAGCGGGTGGTTTAACCAGATCGGCGGACCCGTTTCCTGGATGAACGACTGGAGCCTTTTAGAAGGAAGGCTGAAGTAGGAACTTCAGTCTTTTCAGAGGGAATAACATGTAAGGCCGCCGCCTTCCATACAGGCGGCGGCTTAGGTACTGCGAATATGACCCGATTGATGAGCTGCGATGTTATCCCTATCTCCGCTAATCTCCGCGGTTATGAAGATAGGCTTGGCAGGATTACAGGCTGCAGTGCGGCAGAACTGGCGTTTCTTTCGGCAGACTTTCACCAGGCACTTCCGGTACCCCCTTGGCTTGAAGAAAGGATACATTCCACCCGGGTTGCGGTTGTTCCGCTGGATTCCGGAGAAGGGATTATTCCCGGTTTCAGCGAAGCCTGCCGCGATATTGCCGGGCATTTGGGATTTCGGGCCGAGGCAGTACGGAAAGCGGGCGTGGCGGGTATCGCCGAAGCGGCTGAGCGCGGTACCGACATTTTTCTCATGGCGGACGATGATGATTTTATTGCCTTTAATCCACGGACCGGATCAGTCGTCAGAAACCGAGAATCCACCGCCCGGGGGTTTATAACCGTTTTGGATAAAATGTGCGGCGGTGTTGCCGGCAGAAGCGTTCTTGTCGTGGGTATGGGACCCGTTGGGCAATGCGCGGCCGATGCCCTTTCCGCCCGCGGTGCCTATCCCCGCATTTATGATATACAGCATGAAAGATGCCGTGAGTATCTTTCATGCCGCCCTTGGCAGGCGGACGGGCAAGTAGTGCTTGAAGGGGACTTGGGGGACGCTCTGGTTGAATATGATCTTGTCGTGGATGCAACGCCTGCATCGGATATTATCGACGAAACCGTTATCGGGAACGGAACATTTGTGGTTGCACCCGGAGTGCCGGAAGGTGTAACGGAAGGAGCACGGCGGAAACTGGGCGAGCGCTACCATCATGACAAACTTGAACTAGGGGTCGCGGTCATGCTGATGCGTACCATCATATAGATATTTTTATGATCGAGACATTTTTACGGGAGGAGAAAAAAATGAATGATGAATTATTCGCCGGCCTTACCACTATGGTTGGCTGGCGGCTGTCCATGTTCAGCCGGGATGATATCGAACGGATCCATGAAGCAACCCTGCATATACTGCGTAAAACGGGCGTGCAGGTATATCTCGACGAGGCTCTGCAGATATATGCCGACGGCGGATGTGACGTAGACTTTACTAAGAAGGTAGTGAAAATACCGCCGTACATCGTGGAACGGTCGATGAAGCAGGCGCCGAAAAATATCATGCTCTGCGGAAGGGACCCCGCCCGCGATATTCAGTATGGAGGGAGGAGGGTCGGTTTTGAGCCCTTCGGGGTGGGCCTCAAGGTGGAAGACCTCGATACCGGAGAACTCAGGGATTCGACACTGAAAGACTGCGCGGACATTATGAAAGTGTGTGATGCCCTGGATACCGTTTCGGTGATGCTTGCGCCGGTAATGGCGAACGATATGCCCCACACCAATTTTGAACTCTACATGGCAGCGGAGGGGTATAAAAATACCACGAAGCATTACGGCAGCGATGCCGAGAGCGGGGCGGTGGCGGAAAAGCTGATCCAAATGGCTGAAATTGTTGCCGGCGGCTCGAAGGAGCTGAAAGAGCGCCCGGTGCTTTCTATCGGTGTTTGCCCGGTAAGTCCGCTGAAAATCCCGAAGGAAGCCGCGGAAGTAATTGTTGTTACCGCCCGTTACGGCATACCTATCGAAATATTGAGTATGGCAATGGCGGGGGCTTCCAGTCCGATGACCATGGCGGGTACCCTGGTTGTACACAATGCGGAAGTTTTGGCCGGTATTGTCCTTGCCCAGCTTGTTAATCCCGGTGTGCCGAGCATATACGGAAGCTCTACATCCACCTTCGACATGAAGTACGGGACCGCCACGGTCGGTGCGCCGGAATTCGGTATGCTCAATGCGGCACTTGCGGAGATGGCCCATTATTACGAGGTGCCGGTCACCGTGGGCGGATTGTAGGGGGATTCGAAAATCGTCGATGTCCAGAGCGGGCACGAGAAAACCATTACCGGGTTATTACCCGCCTTGGCAGGTGCCAACGGGATATACGGAATGGGGATGCTCGATATGGGCATGACTCTGAGCTTCCAGCAGCTGATGATTGATCATGAAATTGCGCGAATGATATTACGCACCGTCCGTGGGATACCGGTAAACGGCGAACACCTTGCGGTTGATGTAATTTCACGGGTAGGTATCGGCGGACATTTTATGACAGAGGACCATACTATTAACCACTTTAAAAGCGAAGCGGTAGAGCCGCATTTATTTGCCCGGGACAATTACGACGGATGGGTTTTACGCGGAGTACCGGAGATAAAGCAGATTGCTACGGAAAAGGTGAAGAACATCTTAAAAAGCCATGAGGTCGCTCCTCTGCCCGACGGCATGGAAAAGGAATTTATAAAAATAATAAAAACGATGGAATAGTAACGCTTATTTCTCCCCTTCGATAAGGCTTTCGTAATCCTCTACTGTCCCGTTGTCGAGGCAGCAGGTAATAATCGCTCTGCCGGTCTCGTTGAGTTCGGGTTTGAGAAATTTCTTGAGTTCGCCGTGAAAGAATTCAGTCAATATTTTTGCCCCTTCGTCAAAGGCCTCCGGGCCTACTTCCGGCTGGGTGTCGACCTGCAGGAACCAGCGGGAGATGGTACTCCCTTCAATCCGCATGGTCTGCAGGGCATATCCGAGCAGCGAGCATCGGGACGGCACGATCTGGTCCGACTGAAAGCGTGCATGGCCCCGTCTGGCCAGGTAGTCCCGAACGAGCCACTGGGGCATAAAGCTCGTTTCCCACGCTCCGATGTGCTGATTGGGGATGAGCACGTACCGTATGGCCGGAGCGTAGAGGAACTGCTTTAAAAGAAGATTGGCCTGGGCAACTTTCTTCCCGGTGGTGAACGGCCAGTAGCTTCCCACGCCTTCACTGCTCATGCCGGCGGTGTCCACGATACTCGGGTTCGCGTAACCCCGGGGCGCGACCAGGCGCCACAGCCAGGCCAAGGCCGGGGGCAGGACGTGGAAAAGCCCCATAATTCCGTAACTCGGTTTTTCCTTCGTACACGGCGGTGTACGGACACCGAAAGAGCGGAGATCGATTTCTACCTCGTTGTCTACCGAATTCGGTACCATCTTCCGGGGAATAACGACCCGGGGGTTAGGGCAGGGCTTCCCCGGTTCGTCCTCGATGTGGTCCCAAATCAAACCCCTGCCGCCGGCTACCGCGTCGATATTTAAAAACAGCTGTGCCTTTGTAGGGTGGACCGTTAAGTGTTCCAAATCCGGATCCGTCCCGTACTCCTTAATATGGTCGACCCGGACAAACCATCCGCTTTCCGCGTCCGCCACGTACAGTTTTCCGCCGTCATTCTGCATGGAAGGGTGACAGAGGGCCATGTCGTCGCAGACCGGATGGAGGTCGCAGGTACGGGGTATTTCAAGGTACCGATTCTCACCGTTTACCGTATTCCGTCCGAGAAGAAGGCGGCCGTCGGGAAGACGGTGGGGCTGCTGCAGCATTTCGCTCTTTCCGCCGCCGCTTGCCCCCTCGTGCATAAAGGTGACGATATTGTCGTAGGGAGTTACAACTTGTACCGCCGAACAGTGGGCGGTTACCCACCCCTGCTGTTCTCCGAGTTCGATCAGAGCGCCGTACACTCCTTTTTTCGCGCTTGGTCCTGGATACAGATTATAAGAAAAAATTTCATGGACGTCCCCCCGGTTGTGGACTACCACCTGTTTTCCGTCGAAACGGGTATGCCGCAGGGGCGGAACAACGTAGATAATCAGCGAAGGTTTGAAAACGCTTTCCCTTTTTCGCACATCGATAATTCCCTGCAGGATGCTCAAGCCCAGCGCGAAAAAACCGGCGTTAGCCGGACAGATTGCAATGGCCTCTCCGCCGATTCCCGGTCTGCCCATTTCGAAGGCGAACACCGACAGGTCCTGATCTGCCAGCCACTCGAAACTTTCGTTCCGGATGTCCTTGAATGAAAAGGGGAAATTATCATCGAATTTCGGTTTGTCCGTGGGTTTATCGTCGGCAACATACAGGCACTTCGGGTCCCTGCGCCTCATGTAGGCTTCGGAATAGTTGGCGCATATTCCGTTTTTTACCCGTACCACTTCAGCCTCGAGTACGTCCCGCCCGTCCGGGAGCGTATACGCGACCTTCCACGAGTCGTTGTCCGGGGAGCCGCAGGCGGAACCCTCCAGGTCCTCCACCGTATGGGCGAATGTTACCGAGTTTGCCTTTCGTAATAAATTTTCCGTTTCGATTGGAAGAGATAAAAATTGAAATAGTTCCTGGTCCATGTTCTTCAGCCTCCTTCTGCTGTTTTGCTGTGCCTATGGTTATACACCGACTTCTCCCGCACAGGGTGGAGGGTCGCTTTATTCAGCCGCAGTTTTTAATCAACAAAACCGCGCTATTTCTGTTTAATTCCTTTTGTCTCTCGGCTGTAGACTATGTCGATAAGGTCTCCGACGGTTTTGTGCTTTTCGAGAGGATGGCGGAGTTTACGGTCCGTACCGATAGAATAGTTGTTCTGCCGCCCGTTTCGCTTAATGTCGATATACCCGGCAGCGTGTAAATCCGCGACAATACGCTGGACCGCCCGCTCGGTAATCCCGACTTCAACGGCAATATCTTTCATCGTCATGGAATGGTCCTTGTACAGGCTCAGAAGAACGTGAGAATGGTTCGTAAGAAATGTCCATGAACCCGGTTCATGATGATGTCCATCCATGGTGATAGTATACATATATTTTACATGCGATGCAAGAGACGTATAATAAATTTCACGAAATAATTTTCGTATATAAGGGAAATTCACTTCTTCGAAAACGACTTTACAAGCCGGGGGAGCCGTGATATCGTAATTAGTAGGACGTCCGATGAGTCTGTATTCGAAGGAGCATACAGTATGAATAAACAGGAAATAGTAGATTTAAACCGGAAGCATAATTTTTTCCCCTGGGTAGTCCAGGGAGTATTTAACCCGCTTCCGGTTGACCGAGGAGAAGGTGTCAGATTCACGGATGTCGAAGGTAAGAGTTATCTCGATTTTTCCTCTCAGCTGATGAATGTGGGTGCCGGCCTTGGAAATAAAAAGATAATAACCGCGATTCAGGAACAGGCGGCCCGGATGTCCTATATTCACCCCAGTTACGCCACGGAAATGAAAGGGCTCCTCTCGAAGAAGCTCGCCGATATTACGCCGGGTACCCTTGAAAAGACCCTCTTTACCTGCAGCGGAGCCGAAGGGAACGAGAATGCCATCAAGTTTGCGAAACTCTATACGGGAAGGACTAAATTTCTCGCCCGGTACCGCTCCTTCCACGGTGTTACAGCCGGGGCGCTTTCGCTGACCGGCGATCCCTACCGTCTCCCGGTGGAACCGATGATTCCCGGAGTCGTACATATTATGGACCCCTACTGCTACCGCTGTCCTTTCGGCTGGACGAAGGATACCTGTCACCGGGAGTGTATTGACCATGTGCAGCAGGTAATCGAGCTGGAAGGTGCGGATAAAGTAGCCGCCCTGTTTCTCGAGGGGGTGACCGGAAGCAACGGTATTATCATCCCTCCCGATGAATACTGGCCGCGGATGCGGGAAATCTGCGACAAGTACGGCATTCTCCTGGTGGACGACGAGGTGATGAGCGGATTCGGCCGGACCGGTGAATGGTTCGGTATCGATCACTGGGGCGTCGCTCCGGATATTATGACAATGGGGAAGGGGATTTCCTCGGGCTATGTTCCCCTGGCCGGGGTGATCGTATCGAAAAAAATCGCGGAATATTTCGATGACAAACCCCTGCCCATGGGG
>CAZSGZ010000070.1:0-14467 GCA_964606455.1 uncultured Spirochaetales bacterium | reverse complement strand
GCCCACTAGGATTTGAACCTAGGACCCTCTGATTATGAGTCAGATGCTCTAACCAACTGAGCTATAGGCCCTCGGATGCATGGGCGAGCAGTAAGCCATAGGCTTACGGCCAGCCCCGACAACTGTTACGTGAATGGATATTAACCCACAAACAGGTGGTAGTGTCAAGGGCCGGAGGTGCTGCGGTACGGGGGCGTATCATTGTATTTTCCTTATTAAAAAATTCTCTATGCCCGAAGCACGAAGTTTATGTATTGTGGCATCGACCCGGTCTTCCGGTATGTCCTTCAGGACCACGCGTGTAATATTCGGCGGCGCGGATTCGAATTCCGGCGAAAACCCTCGACCCCGGAGAAATGAGTGCATATGCCGGGCGTTTGCCGCCACGCTGAACGAGCCGACCTGGATAATGAAAAGCCGGCCGGCAGCGCCGGGCCCCGGAGCTTCGGACCCGCTGTCTCCGAGTACTTCGATGCGGACTTGCGCGGTCCCCGTATGGATCATATCGAGCTGTTCCGCTGCCGCTTGGGAAAGGTCGATAATTCTGCCCTGGATAAACGGGCCCCGGTCGTTAATACGGACAATTACGGAACGGCTATTCCCTAAGTTGGTTACCTTTACCATCGTATTGAAGGGAAGCGTCCGGTGGGCGGCGGTCAGTTTGTTCGTGTCGAATATTTCTCCGTTGGCGGTTTTTCGGCCGTGGAATTTCCCTCCATACCACGAGGCAGTCCCTTCCTGGTTTGCGGCAGCGGACTGAAGGAGAACTAGCGAAAATAGAACCGCCCACGGGAAAAAAATAAGGAGTTTACTCTTCATGTTTTGTTTATCGGAAATAGTACGGACAAAATTGATAAAGTACTTGATTTTTACGGCGGAGGCTGTACATTTATTACGTCCGTACGAAGACCCGTGAGAGGGAACCATGGAGAAGAAAAACCGGATACTGATTGTCGACGACAACGAGATGAATACACGGGTGGCTGCCCTTGCCTTAGACCGCCCGGAATATGAGATTGTAATTGCCCACAGCGGGGGGGAAGCGCTTGAACAGGCGGCGGGACATTCCTTCGACCTTATCCTTCTCGATATTATCATGCCTGAAATGGACGGATACACGGTGTGCAAGCATCTGAAACAGGACCCCGGGACCGAACACATTCCCATTGTTTTTTTAACTGCGAGAACAGACGTCGAAAGTATACGTAAGGCATTTGCCTGCGGAGGGAACGACTTCATCAGCAAACCTTTTCAGAAAGCGGAGCTGATAGCCCGGGTGGATACGCAGCTGCGTTTGAAAAGACACCTCGAGAAAATTGAAACAGTCAGTAACGAGCGGAACGAACTGCTCCACGTGTTAAGCCACGATCTGGCAAACCCCATCGGCGCGTCTCTCGCCGTCGTTTCGCTGATAGAGGAGGACCCGGATTATGTTGCCGAGGGACTGCCGCTTCTGCGGAAATCGCTGCAAAACGGCGCGGAGATCATTCATTTCATCCGGAAATTCCGCTCATTAGAGAGGCCGTCGGCGGCATTGGATATTTTGTATGAAAACCTTTTGGAAATGGTAGACGAATCGACAGCCATGCTGACCCATCTCTGGAAACCGAAAAATCAGCGGATAATTCGGGACATCGACCCCCGGCTGTCGGTGTATGTGGAGCGGAACTCTTTTATCAGTGCCGTCGTTACCAATCTGTTGTCAAACGCCGTTAAGTTTTCGTATCCCGGTTCGGAAATCCGCGTTATCGCGGAGAAGCGGGGTAATGAAACAGTGGAATTCACCGTCCAGGATTTCGGCATGGGGATCCCGGCGGAGATGCTTGGGGACCTTTTTTCGTTCGGCGCGGCAACAAGCCGGAGCGGTACGGAAGGGGAGTCCGGTACCGGCTACGGGATGCCGCTGCTGAAACGGTTTGTAGAAGCTTACGGCGGGAACGTAAAAGCAGTTTCGGATAACGGAGGGACGCGGATCTCCTGTATGCTGAAGGGGCGCTGACGCTTGCTCTTCCGGAAGGCCGCGGGTTATACTATCCGCCTATGAGCAAAAAAGAAACAAAAGCCTTTCACTGGGCGGACATTAATGCCGAAAAAATAGTACGCGAAAAGGGGGAGAAGGAGGTATATGTCTGTGCCTCCGGGATAACCCCGTCGGGAACAATTCATATCGGGAATTTCCGGGAAATTATTTCCGTCGAGCTGGTTGTGCGGGCCCTCCGGGACATGGGAAAAAATGTCCGGTTTATCTATTCCTGGGACGATTACGATGTGTTCCGGAAAGTACCGGCAAACATGCCGCGGAAGGAGCTGCTGGAAACATATTTACGCCGGCCGATAACTCTGGTCCCGGATCCCTACGGAAAAAGCGAAAGCTTTGCCCGGGCCAACGAAGAAGAGCTGGAGGGTCTTCTGCATATTGTGGGGATCGATCCCGACTACATCTATCAGGCGGAACGGTACCGGTCCTCGAAATACGCGGAGGGAATAAGGACCGCTTTGGAAAAAAAGGAAACAATCCGGAAACTTCTCAACGAACACCGTACACGGCCCCTCGCCGATGATTGGGAGCCGGTATCGATATTCTGTACCGCCTGCGACAGGGACACCACGAAAATCGGCGGATGGGACGGGAAGTACAGCATTTCTTACACCTGCACAAGCTGCGGAAACGAGGAGACCGTTGATTTGCGTTCCACTCCGGCGGTAAAGCTCCCCTGGCGAATTGACTGGCCGATGCGTTGGAAACGGGAAGGGGTGGACTTTGAACCCGCCGGGAAGGACCATCATTCCGAAGGCGGTTCTTTCGACACGGCGAGAAAAATTGTCGCGGAAATCTACGACGGCGAAGCTCCCGTAACGTTTCAATATGATTTTATCAGCATTAAAGGAAGGGGCGGAAAAATTTCCTCCTCGTCGGGAGAGGTGGTCAGCCTTCGGGACGTACTGGAAGTTTATGAGCCGGAGATCGTCCGATACATGTTTGCCGGGACCCGTCCGAACACCGAGTTTGCCATTTCCTTTGACTTGGATGTGCTGAAAATATACGAGGATTACGACAAGTGTGAGCGGATCTATTTCGGCGCTGAAGAGGTCGGTGAAAAACGGCGGGAGAAAGAAAAACGGATTTATGAACTGTCGCAGGTCCACGGCGTTCCCGCGTCGATGCCCTATCAGGCACCCTTCCGGCATCTCTGTAATTTGCTGCAAATCCAGGACGGAAACATCGACGCGGCCCTCGATATGCTCGACGACATGCCGGAAGGCCAGCGGGAACATGCCCGCGTCAGGGCCGCGTGCGCGTGGAACTGGATTACCGGATTTGCTCCGGAGGATTTCCGCTTCAGGTTACGGACAAAGGACGATCCTCCCGTTACTTGGACGGACCGGGAACGCGCGGCGCTGGAGGCCCTGGCCGGGGAGGTGGAGGACCTGGATTCTCATGACGAGAACAGTCTCGGCGAGGCCGTGTACCGGATTGCCGAAGAACACGGGATGGAGCCGAAGGACTTTTTTAAGGCCGTATACCGGGGGCTTATCGGAAAAGACCGCGGTCCCCGTTTGGCGGGCTTCATGCTTACCGCTATGAAAGAGAAAATTACCAACGCTCTGCGCTTTGCCCTGGGGGAATAGGTTGTAGATTGGGGGCGGTAAAAAACTTACCGTATTAAACGGCGCAGCAGGTCATCCTTTTTCCGCCATTTGTGGTTGACCTTTACCCGGAGGTCGAGGTGAATGCGGTAGGGAAAAATTTTTCCAAGCTCTTTCTGGGCTTCCTTGCGGATGGCTTTTATCACCTCTCCGCCTTTGCCGATGAGAATTCCCTTCTGCGATTCACGTTCGACAACGAGGAAGGCGCGGACCCACAGCTTTTGAGGCTTTGGTTTTCCCTCCGGAAGCGGGGACTGCTCGTCCGGCTCTTCCTCCCGCTCCATATCGGCAATTTCCACATACAAGGCGTGGGGGACCTCCTGGCGCACTTTCCGCAGGGCTTTTTCCCGGATAATTTCCGACGCTCTGAATTCCGGGTCCTGGTCGGTGTAGAATTCCTCCGGATACATCTGCTCGCCCTCCGGAGCTATATCGAAGAGTGTGCCCAGTATTTCCTCTACCCCGGTCCCGTCCAGGGCTGAAACGGCGGCAAAGCGTGCGGCGGGAAGGACCTTGTCGGTATACTCCCGGATAAAGCCGCTCATGCTGGCGGGAAGGTCCTTCTTGTTGCATGCGATTACCAGCTTGTCCGCGAAGGGGACAAGGAGCTCGGCTATAGCGTCCTCTTCGGGTCCGGGCTCCCGGGTCCCGTCGATAACGTAGAGGACCGCCTCAACCTCCTCTAAAGACGATGTAATTAGTTCGACCATGTGCTTGTTGATTTTTTTCTCCGACAGATGGAAGCCCGGCGTGTCGATGAACACCAGCTGTCCCCGCTTTTCGGTAATGACCCCGCGGACCTTGTTCCGGGTCGTCTGCGGGGAGGGGGCGGTAATGGCAATTTTATACCCGCACAGCGTATTGAGCAGTGTCGATTTTCCGGCGGAGGGCCTTCCGACAATCGCAACGAAAGCAGATTTCATATGCGGCCATTATACCGATATTTACATAATTGTAAAATACACACTGCCATACACTTTTCAAACCGGCGAGTTTTAAGTACAGTCAAAGAATGGGACCTGTTGTTATTCGAGCGGAACATGTATGTAAAACTTTCGGGACCGTCCGGGCGGTGGACGATTTTTCTTTCCAGGTAAACGAGGCGACGTGTTTCGGCCTGCTTGGACCGAACGGTGCCGGGAAAACAACGATGATGAAGATGCTCTACGCGAAGGCCATGCCGGACGAGAGGGACGAAACGCTCCTCGATGTGTACGGATACGACCCGAGAAAAGAACAGCTTCAGATAAAGTACTTGTCCGGCATGGTGCATCAGGACAACAGCCTGGACGAGGACCTGAATGTTTTGCAGAATTTACGGATTTTCGCCAAATTTTTCGGGATTACGGGGAAAGCGGCCAACGCGAAAATAGAGGAACTGCTGGATTTTATGGAGCTTACTGAAAAAAAGAAAGCGAAAATCAAGCACCTTTCCGGGGGCATGAAACGCCGCCTTGCCATTGCCCGGTCCCTTCTGAACTCCCCGAAGCTGCTTATTTTAGACGAGCCGACAACCGGACTTGACCCGCAGGTACGGCAGCTGATTTGGGACAAGCTGCGCGGTTTAAAGCGTTCCGGCGTTACCATTTTGTTAACCACTCACTACATGGATGAAGCTTTTCAGCTTGCGGATACCCTCATTATCATGGACAAGGGAAAAAAGATCCTGGAGGGGAATCCCAGAGACCTGCTGGAAACGGAAATCGAACCCTACGTTTTGGAAATCCTCGATAAAAAAACGGCCTCCCGCGTAATCGGCCGGCTGAAAAACAACGGGCACGGGGACATTCGCCGGGACGAATCGGACGAACGGGTGCTCTTTTTCGGACGGGACTTCAACATTCTGCAGAAACTTACCGCCGAGGTCGACCCGCGGTATTATTATCTTCGTCAGATTAATCTGGAAGACCTCTTTCTGCAGGCCACGGGGAGGGGACTGAATGAGCGGCAGTAGCAGCAGCAGCAGTATTACCCACCCGCCCCTCCGGCAGCGGCTGTACAGCGTTTGGTTTCGGCATGTTCGCGTCTATTCACGGCATTTATTCAGCAACGCCCTTCCTCCCTTTCTCGAGCCGCTGCTGTTTTTAGCGGGGATCGGATTGGGACTGGGGAAATACATCGTCAGTATGGAAGGGGTCCCGTACATTGAATATCTTGCCACCGGTCTCTTGATGACAGCGGCGATGTTTACCGCGGCATTTGAATGCTCCTTCGGCACTTTTATCCGGCTGGAATACGATAAGGTGTATGACGGAATGCTCGGCGCGCCGGTAACCGCCGAGAATATACTGGTGGGAGAAATGCTCTGGGCCGGAACGAAGGGCTTCTTTTTTACCTTAGCCGTTCTCGTTATTGTAACTGCCTTCGGCATTCTTCCCGTGGGAAGGACACTGCCCACGCCGATTGTCGGGTTTTTTACCGGGACCATGTTCGCGGCAATTTCGTTTCTTATTACATCCGTGGTAACGAACATCAATCATTTTAACTTTTACTTCTCCGGTTTTATCTCTCCCATGTTTTTTTTCTCCGGCGTTATTTTTCCCATCCAGCGGCTGCCCTCCTTCCTGCGGCCAATCGCGGAAGTTCTGCCCCTTACTCATTCGGTACGCCTTACCCGCGGACTGTGCCTGGACGGCTTGTCCCTTATTCATTTGTGGGACATCGGATATATCCTGTTGATAACATTCGGCGTCGGCGCCTATGCCGTGTACCGGCTGAAAAAAAAGCTGGTGGATTAGCAATGACTCCTTCTCCGATTTATCAGACAATTTTCAACAACACGGGCACCGCCACGGTAATAATCGAGGCGGACACGACAATATCACTGGCCAATGCCGAGTTTGAAAAGCTTTCCGGTTTTTCCAAAAATGAAATTGAGGGAAAACTGCCGTGGACGGTTTTTGTTCATGAAGATGATCTTCCCCGGATGAAGGAATACCATTACAAAAGAAGGGAAAATCCCGACTCCGTTCCGAGAAATTATGAATTCCGCGTCCGCAACCGCTTAGGCGATATTCTGAACGTGGTTATTACCATCGAGCTGATTCCCGGAACTTCCCAAAGCGTTGCCTCCCTCGTCGATATTACTGAAATTCTCGAAATGCGGAAAACCTTGGAACATCGGCTGCAGTTCGAAAAAATCCTTACCCGGATTTCCGGAAATTTTATCAATTTGCAGCGGGAAAATATCGACGAGGGTGTTACCGACGCTCTGCGCGCAATCGGAGAATTTAAAGGCGCGGACCGGAGTTATCTGTTTCTTATCGGCCCCGACGGCATTCACTGGAGCAATACCCACGAATGGTGCGCCCCCGGCGTGGAGCCGGAGAAGGAAAAGCTGCAGCAGCAGCTGATAACCGACGCCTCGTGGACATTTCAGCAGCTGCTGGAAAACAAGAATATCAATATATCCAGCCTCGCCGAACTCCCCGAAGACGCGGAGTTTGAACGGAAACTTTTCAGCTGGCAGCAGATAAAGGCCCTGGCTATTGTTCCCCTGTACTATAAAAAAAACCTCCGCGGTTTTCTCGGCCTCGATTCCGTTTCGAAGGAAAAGCAGTGGGAGGAAAACGATTTCGCAATGCTCCGGACGGTGGGGGACACGATTGTCAATGCCGTGGAGAGAAAACATTTTGAGGAAGAACTGGAACGGAGTGAAAAAAATTACCGGGATTTTGTCAATTTCCTCCCGCAGGTGGTATTCGAAGCGGAGCTGGACGGTACGCTTACCTTCGCGAACCAGTACGCCTATGAGCTTTTCAGATACACGAAGGAGGACCTGCGGAAGGGAGTCTCCGTCTTTTCAATGATCGATGAAAGTGAGTGGGAACGGGCGAAAAAGAACATTCGGGATGTGTTCGGCGGGATGAAATCGACGGGCAATGAATATACCGGAATTACGAAGGATGGGCGGAAATTTCCGATTCTCCTGTATTCCGCGCCTGTATTTGCCGGCGGGGGGATACGCGGCCTGCGGGGTATTATTATCGATATTACCATCCGGAAACAGTTGGAAGAGCAGCTGCAGCAGTCCCAAAAAATGGAAGCAATAGGGCGGCTGGCCGGCGGAATTGCCCACGATTTCAACAACATGCTTACTTCCATTATGGGTTTTTCTTCCAACCTCCGCCTCGATGAAAGGCTCCTCGGAGAGAGCAGGGAGGCCGTTGAAAGCATTATGGATGTCGCGAAAAGCGGAGCGAACCTTACAAGACAGCTTCTTTCCTTTAGCCGTAAAGAAATTGTAAGTCCCCGGGGCCTTGACATGAATTCCGTTGTCGGCAAGATCTTGAAAATGCTCCGGCGGCTTATTAAAGATCCTGTTACAATCGAGACCGAACTGGAAAAAAATTTATGGAACATAGAGGCTGATCCCGGGCAAATTGAACAGATCGTTATCAATCTTGTATTGAACAGTCAGGACGCGCTGCCGTCGGGCGGGCGGATTGTAATTGCGACAAAAAACCTCCCGGGGGAGGCCGCGGCTGATCTCGGCCTGCAGACCCTTTCCTCCGACGACTATGTGGTCCTTGAAGTAATTGATAACGGACGCGGAATGACCGAGGATATTCAGCAGAAAGTTTTCGAGCCGTTTTTTACCACCAAGGAACAGGGGCGGGGCACCGGATTAGGGTTGTCGACGGTGTACGGGATAGTGCTGCAGAACGGCGGGGCAGTTGAAATCGAAAGTCAGCCGGAAAAGGGAACAACGATTTCGGTATTTTGGCCCCGGGCGGCGGACTGAATCAGTTTTTCGAAACTCCTGGAATAACGGGGGTATCGGGGAAATCGTGTTTTATCCGTTTCAAATCGCTTTCTATCGACTCAATTACTTCAATTAATACCGGATCGAAATGTTTTCCCTTCTCGGCCAGAATCTCCTCGACGGCCTGTTCGTGGCCCCAGGCTTCCTTATAGGGGCGTTTGGAGGTAAGGGCATCGTAAACGTCGGAGATGGCCGAAATACGGGCGCTTAAGGGAATTTCTTCTCCCGTCAATCCCCTGGGATAGCCGCTGCCGTCGTAGCGTTCGTGGTGGGCCAATGCAATTCGGGACGCGAGGGTAAGAAACGACTGTTCCCCGAGTTCCTTGTCCGCGTGGTGGAGAATGTCCCATCCCCAAACGGTGTGTTTCCGCATAACGTCCCACTCCTGAGAAGAGAGGGACCCGTTTTTCAGCAGAATGCTGTCGGGAACCCCAACTTTTCCGATATCGTGAAGCATCCCCGACAGATAGATATCGTCCACATAGTCGGATGAAATGTGGAACGAGTAGGGCTGTTCTTTGTGTATCACCTCGCTAATTCGTCTGTTCAATTCACAAATCCGGTGAAGATGGTTGCCCGTTTCCATGTCCCGGTATTCCGCAAGCATTGCCAGGGATTTCATCGACGTAGTTTGGGTTTTTTTCAAAAGCTCCGCGGTGTTCTTGAGAGATTCGTTGATATTTTTTTGTTCTTCCAGCGTATCGAGAAGGTCTTCATTGATCCGGACGTAATCGGTAATGTCGTAAAGGATTCCGAAGGTCTGTTTGCCGATTAAGGTGGCAGCATCAACGACAATTTTCGTTTCACCTTTTCCCGTTTTCACCTTTGTCGTATATCCGGTAAATCCGGCGGTTGAAATTAGTTTTTGCAGGGCCGAATTCCAGTCATCCGATTCAATAAAGAATTCGGCTTCATCGTTGAGCTCTTCTACGGAAGAATAGCTGAACTGCTCTAAAAACATCCGGTTAACGGTAATGAACTCACCTCTGCTGCTGGTAATGTACATGGGAATACTTAAAAAATTCATTAAATTGCCCAGGCTGTCCGGAGAAATCCCCGCCCGGGGAGAATCGGGCTCAAATGAGCGGATATGCCGCTTCAGCTGCCCGGTATAAACGATGTCCCTGGCCTTCGACGCCATAATCCCGAGGATATCATGATATTTGCTCAAGAGCTTCTTCGGGTTCGGTGCCCGTAAAAGCAGCGCACCGGCTGGGGCCGTCGTGTCATAGAAAAAGGGGTAATACATGGTAACACTGCAGGGGGTGCTGTCCTTGAACAGTCCCGGCGGCAGCGGGGACCTTCCGTTTAAAATTGCCGGTTCCTTCGGGAAAAGTTTGGCGTTTTGCTGTGGAATGGAAAAGGCCGTTTCGACGGCAGCCGTTAGACTGTGATTATCGAAATAGATAATTCTCGCTGAATCGACTTCGGGATGATTTTCCGACCAACCCTTCATTATTTCAAGTTTGGCGGAAACGGAACGCTCCTTATCGATCTGCTCAAATAGTTGTAGAAGTTCCGGTGTTTTCATAGGACGTCACTATACTATCGGACAATTTACCGCGCGGGTTAATCATCGCAAAAGGTTTTTATGCAAATTTGTTTGTGCACTGCCGGTGAATACGGCATTTCGAATATTTACTAATAGGCCGGAAAGCTGTATTATATGCCTATGAGTATTACAAGCACGTATTTAGAAGAAGAAAATAACGACGAAGAAAACGGCCAGCCCGGTCAGGCGGTGTTTTTTCAAAAACTGCTGAAAACACGGACAATTTTACTCTCCGGCGAAGTGAACAAACCCCTTGCCGAACGGGTAATCCGGCAGCTGATTCTCCTCGAAGACCAGGGAGATGATCCGATCAAGGTTTTTATCGATACGCCGGGGGGCGATGCCGATGCCGGGTTTGCCATTTTCGACATGATGCGTTTTATCAAGCCCGATGTATATACCATCGGGATGGGGCTTGTTGCCAGCGCGGGGGCAATTATTCTCTTAGCGTCCCCCGCGGAACATCGAATCGCACTGCCGAATTCCCACTATTTAATCCATCAGCCTTTAAGCGGAATGCGCGGAGTGGCAACCGAAATTGAAATTCATGCAAATGAGCTGGAGAAACTGCGGATTAAGATAAACAAGCTGATTTCCGGAGAAACCGGCGTGGACATTAAAAAAGTCGAGAAAGACACCGACCGCGATTACTGGATGAACGCGGAGGAAGCGAAGGACTACGGACTGGTTTCAAAAATTATTACCGGTACCGACGAATTGGGAATATGAACCGGCAGGAACTAGCCGAAGAGCTTACAAGAACGTTTCAGGGACTCCCGAAAGATGCCCTGTCGGGCATGACAGCCGGAAAGGTGCGGGACATTATCGACCTCGGAGGCGAAATGGTCATCTGCACGAGCGACCGTATCTCCGCTTTTGACAAGGTCCTTACGACCATTCCCTGCAAGGGGGAAGTTCTCAACGGAATGTCGGCCTACTGGTTTGAACAAACCGGTGACATTATCCCGAACCACATGGAGAAAAAAATCAGTGCCCGCAGTGTCGCGGTGAAAAAGTACGCGGTACTGCCGGTGGAGGTGGTCATTCGGGGATATGTAACCGGCAGTTCCTGGCGGGATTACCAAAAGGATGGAATGGTTTCCGGCATTTCCCTGCCCGGGGGTATGCGTTTTAATCAGCCCTTTACCGAACCGCTGCTGACCCCGTCTACAAAGGCGGAAAAAGGGACCCACGACGTGCCTGTTTCCGAAAAGGAAATTGTCGAAAAGGGGATTGTATCCGCCGAACTGTGGAAACAGGTGCGGGAGGCCGCTTTCGAGCTGTTCCGGCGGGGGACCGAAATTGCCGCTTCCCGGGGCCTTATATTGGTGGATACCAAGTATGAATTCGGTATCGATGAAGGCGGCCGGCCGGTTTTGGTCGATGAGGTCCATACCCCCGATTCCAGCAGGTACTGGTTCGCGGACACCTACGACGAATTGTTCGCCGCGGGAGAGAAACAGCGGAAAATCGACAAAGAGTACCTCCGCCAGTGGCTGATGGAGCAGGGGTTTATGGGTGATGGTGAGCAGCCCCTCATTCCCGATGAAATTCGCTTAAACGTCGCGGAAAAATACATCGACGCCTATGAACGTATAACCGGCAGTACTTTCCGCCCCGAGGCGAACAGCCCGGAAGCGGAAGAGAAGAAAATACGAGCTTATATTGCGGGCCGAGCGTAATTTCCATATAATAAAGATATGATACAAATAATTCTCATTACCAAGGACTCGAAAATTATCGACAAACTGGCAAATGTGTCCGGGGAAACCGGCGGAGAGTTTCAGTTTTGCCGGATCTCTTCCGAGAGTATTACCTCCGGAATGATCGACATGCGGGAATACGATGCAGCTGTAATCGATATCGGGGACGTTCAGGCCGACTTGAACGTCCTTTTTTCAACCCTCAAGAGAAACACCATTCCCTTTGTGTCAATGGGGGGATACGGACACGGTGCGGTTTTAATGCAGATTGTCCGGGATTACGACAGCCTTGTACTGATGAGGGACCCTGAATATCAATTTCTGCAGTTTATTCCCGGTTTTGTCCGCAAGGTGCTGCGGGACAAAGACAAGGACAAAACGGTGGCGGAAGGGCTGTGCGCTATCAATAAACGGCACGAGGACTTGCTGCAGGCCATTCCGGACATTATTTACCGGCTCGACGTGCGCGGTTTTTTTACCTATGTCAACCGGGCAATTACCCAGATCGGGTATACGCCGGAGGAGCTGATCGGCAAGCATTTCAGCTGTATCGTTGCGGAAGAGGATGTGGAAAATGTCAGCAGGCAGTTCGTTTTGCCGAAATTCAGGGGGAAAATGACGGGAGATGACCAGTCCCCGGGGCTGTTTGATGAACGCCGCACCCAGGACCGGAATACGAAAAACCTGGAAGTGAGAATTAAAAAGAATACCGATTCCTTCGGCGAAACCATCGCGCCGGAAATTGTAGCTTCGATTTTGGCATACGGAGAGGTAAGCGCAACCGGGCAGTATAAAGATGAAGCGGGGGAGAAGATCTTTACCGGTACCGTAGGCATTATTCGGGACGTTTCCCGAAAGAAAAAATCGGAAAACCTGCTGTATCTCCTTTCCATTGCCATCGAGCAGAGCATGATCGGTGTCTGCATTGTAGACACCGGCGGTTCAATAGAATACGCGAACCCCCATTTTTCCAATTTAAGCGGGGTGGCCCACGATGTAATGCTGCGGATGTCGGTCCACGATCTCTGGCAGCGGATCTTTCATTTCGAAGATACCGATGCCATCTTTCGGGAAGCCGTGGAAAAAGGCAGCTGGCAGGACGAATTTGTCTGCACTCCCCATGAAAAACAGGAGCTGTGGTGCTGGATCAGGGTGTATTCGGTGGAACGGTTCGGAGAAGTTACCCATTTTGTCATTTTCCAGGAGAAGATGCCCGACCCTCCGGAAGGTCCCCGGGAATAATCAGCGCCGCTAAGCGTCGACTCCTATTTCCTCCGCCTTTTTCAATCCGATTTTTGTCAGGATCGGTCCGATGATTTCGAAAAAAATCGATGTGGCCGTGACGGTAGTGATGACCGTTTTGCCGATATAGGCACCGGCTTCGCCGAAGGCGCTGAACTCGCTGCTGACGATAAGGGCAAGGCCGATTGCCACTCCGGCTTGTGAGAGTATCCCGATTCCCAAATATTTGCGGATGTTGTCGGGCGCGCGGGTAATCGCGGCCCCGAACCATGCCCCCCCGATAAGGCCCGTGCTTCTGCAGGCAATATAGACAAGCCCGATGAGGCCGAGTGCCGGCAGTGCCGCGATATGAAGGTTGGCGCCCGCCAGAACAAAAAAGAGAACAAACAGCAGCGGGAGTACCCTGCCGATTTCCGTACGGACCTGTTCCACCAGTTTATGTCCCTGAGTATTCACGATCATGATGCCAAGGACCATGTTCGTCAATATCGAAGAAAGGTGAAAGAGAATGCTCAATCCGTTGCCGATGAGGACCACGGCAAATATGAAAATAAACAGGTCCCTCCCCCCCTTCAGTTTTCGGGCGATGAGAATAAAAATAAAAGCCAGGGCCGCCCCGACGCCGATACTCAAGCCCACTTCAAGAAGCGGAGTGCTTACCATTTGCCAGATCCCTTCCGAGGCGGCCCCCGTTTCCGCGCTCAGCAGGCTTTTCGCGATGGCCGCGGCAAAGCCGAATATAATAATTCCGAACCCGTCGTCGAAACCTACGACGGAATACAGCGCCCGGGTAAGCGGCCCTTTCGCTTTGTACTCCTGAATGACTGCAACGGTGCCGGCGGGAGCGCTTGCCGGTGCAATTGAGCCGAAAATGAGGGCGAGGGGCAGGTTCCGGGTAAGCAGATAGATGCCGGCGGTAGTTACCGCGAACGCCAGGAGGGATTCCGAGAGGATAATAAAGACAATACCCTTCCCTTCCCGTTTGAGTGAAGGGAAGTGAAGTTCCAAGCCGATACTCAGGGCAACGAAACTCAGCGCAATTTCAGGGATGAACGACAATTTGGAAAGAACGTCATGGCTGAGGACCCCGGCAAGTGAGGGCCCGCAGATAACACCGATCAGCATATAGCCGATAATGGAGGGCAGCCGGATATAGCGCATTGTTTTTCCGGCAAACAAACCGATAAAAGCGAGAATGCCGATAACTAGCAGGATGGGGATGCGGGCCGCGGAAAACCAGTGCTGTATCATCTCTAGAATGTTCATAGTTCGATCGAGCCGCCGGCGTAGGTTAGCTCATGCACCGTTATCAGCACGCCCGGCTTGCTGCCGATGTCGTCGGATATCAGGCGGATCCTTCTAATAACGTCGTTGCATTTACTTTTTGCGACAACGGCAATGATAATGCTGTTAAAACTGCCGGAGTCCGCGGTCCAGAGGGCGGAAAACAGCGGAAGGCGGTTTAAATATTTTCCGGCGTTGTATGTTTCTATTACCGATACGGAACTGTCCGGGACGGAAGAAAAAATTTGCAGAATTTCTTCAAAGAGATCTTCT
>CAZSGZ010000069.1:9701-14613 GCA_964606455.1 uncultured Spirochaetales bacterium | reverse complement strand
GCGTTTACAGCTCTCCCACCCGGTACTGAAATGAGCGCAGGGTGTTCCGCATCAGCATGGTAATGGTCATCGGCCCGACACCGCCCGGAACAGGGGTAATGTATCCGGCAATTTCCTTCGCGGCGTCGAAATCGACATCGCCCTTTAAAATTGCAACCATTTTCTCCGGGTCCTTCTTGCTCGGCCGTTCGCCCACCCGGTTTACACCGACATCGATAACACAGGCGCCGGGCTTTATCCATTCCGGCTTTACCAGGTCCGGCACTCCGGCGGCAACGATGAGGATGTCCGCGCGTTTGCAGTGCGCCGCCATGTCTTTGGTCCTGGTGTGAATAACGGTAACCGTTGCGTTCGCCCCGCGGCTTTTCTGCAGCAGCATATTGGCAATTGGTTTGCCGACAATATTCGACCTGCCGACGACGACCACTTCGGCGCCTTCGGTGGGGACGCCCGCCCGGATAATCATCTCCTGAATACCCGCCGGGGTGCAGGGAGGATACTTCACTTCGTCCCCGCCGATCATCAGCCGGCCGACATTTACCGGATGAAACCCGTCCACGTCTTTGTCCGGATCGATGGCGTAGAGTACTTTCTTGTCGTCGATATGATCGGGAAGGGGAAGCTGAACCAGGATGCCGTCGATGCTGGTATCGTTGTTGTATTTGTCGATTAACGCCAGCAGGTCCGCTTCGGATATGTCCGCGGGCTGATTGTCCTGAATCTCCTTGAACCCGACCCGGTTTGCGGTTTTTACCTTCAGCGTAACGTAGGAGATGGATGCCGGATTTTCCCCGACTAAAATGGTAACCAGCCCGGGGGGGCGTCCGTGTTTTTCCGACAGTTTTTTTACATCCTCCGTTATTTCCTCGAGGATTTCTTCCCGTATGTCCGTACCTTTAATCAATTCCGCCGCCATGTTACACCTTCCCTTCTCTCGACGCGCTTATGTAATTCATTCCGTAATCGTCATTCCCGAGGACCAGGTCCTTCGCCAGCATAAACTGTTCGCTGGAAGTATCGATTCCGTTGAGCATTTTCAAATTGATGTGACGGGGGTCGACAATACCGCCGTCCAGACCGGCTTCCGCGCAAAGATAGGTGAAGACCTGATTGATCAGCTTCCTGTTCGGAAGTCCGTAGGAGATGTTGCTCAAGCCCGGGGCAAAATGGATGTCGGAACCGTATTTTTCCCGAAGTTTTTTGATTGTATCGATAACGTTTACGCCGTTCATCTTGTCCACGCTGACAGGAAAAATGAGGGGATCGAAATGAACGTCGGATTTCGTAAACCCGTGCTGCTCGAGTTTTTCCATCAGCCGCACACAGTTGTCCAAGCGTTCCTCCACGGTGTTCGGCATGCTCTCTTCCCCGGTGGCCCCGGCAATAACGACGGTGTCAAAACCGGCGGCGGTCTCGATGGCGTCGATCCGCTCGAGGGAAACGGAATTGACCATTGCCTTCCCCCGGGAAAAATCACACGACTCGAGACCGGCTTTCAGCAGTTCCATATTCGAACTGTCGATACTGAGCGGCAGGCCCGATGCCCCCTGCACGATCTCCGCGACAAACCGGATCAGCTTTATCCGTTCTTCCGTATCGGTGCTGAACTCGTCAACATTTATGTCCTGATAGGTTGCACCGTATTTTTCCTGTGTTTTTGCCCAGTATTTTATATACTCGATACCTTTTTCCCGGACATCGCCTTCTCCGTAAAAACCCTGCCACATTGCCGCGGAAAAATGTTTTATCTTTCCGTTTTTCCAATCGTCGGAATGGACATACTTTTCCGGAACGGGAAAACTTTTCTCTTCCCCGTTTTCAAAATAGTTGACCACTCCGGTCCCGTCGTCGAGGGTCTTTGCAAATTTCCCGCCGACTTTCCGTATCAGCGTACAGTGGATATTTTCCGCCACCGAAATAAAATACTCAAACGTTCCCATAACAGCCTCCGATTTTTTTTAATACATTTTCAGTATAACCCCCATTCATGAATAGGTTTTGTAAAAATTTACCAATCTTGGGACTTCGTTATTAATTAGATTGCGTCCTGGAACAAAATGTGATAGGTAAAATACTAAGATAAAAAAACTAAAGGAGCGTGTTATGGCAAAATTAGATCCAACGAAAATGAAGGATTGGGAAATTGCTGAAGCGGCTGAAGACGGGATGAGAACGGTGTACGACATTGCCGACGGACTGGGCCTGGAAAAGATGGAATTGTTTCCGTACGGCCATTTTGTCGGAAAACTAGACTACATGAGCATCCTTGACCGGTTACGGAACCAGCCGGACGGAAAGTACATCGAGGTGACGGCAATTACCCCGACCCCCTTAGGCGAAGGGAAAACGACCACCACGATGGGGCTGGTGGAAGGCCTGGGTAAAATCGGAAAAAAAGTTATCGGAGCTATCCGGCAGCCTTCGGGAGGTCCGACTTTCAATATTAAAGGCTCCGCCGCGGGAGGCGGACTCGCGCAGTGTATTCCCCTGACTGATTTCAGCTTGGGTCTTACCGGTGATATCGACGCGATTACCAACGCCCATAACCTGGCAATGGTCGCGCTGACCAGCAGGCTGCAGCACGAATTTAACTACGGTGATGAAACGCTGGCAAAGAAAAACCTTAAACGGCTGAACATAGATCCCCGGAACCCCGCCATGATGTGGGCAATCGACTTTTCCGCCCAGGCGCTTCGGGAAATGATTATCGGCCTCGGCGGAAAAATGGACGGCTTTATGATGAAGTCCGGTTTCCAGATTACCGTCTCCTCCGAAGTAATGGCGATACTTGCCGTTGCCACCGACCTTGCGGACATGCGGAAACGGATGGGGAAAATTGTCGTCGGCTACAACAAGAAAGGGGACCCCGTTACCGCGGAAGACCTGGAAGTTGGCGGCGCGATGACTGCGCTGATGGCCAAGGCCATTAACCCGAACCTGATGCAGACCATTGAAGGCCAGCCGGTGCTTGTCCACGCGGGGCCCTTTGCAAATATCGCAATCGGCCAGAGTTCCATTATCGCAGACCGCCTCGCGCTGAAACTGGGCGACTATCATGTAACGGAAAGCGGATTCGGAGCGGACATCGGTTTTGAGAAATTCTGGAACCTGAAATGCCGGTTCTCCGGCCTGACACCGAATGTTTCGGTTATCGTTGCCACCATCCGGGCACTGAAGATGCACGGCGGCGGACCGAGCGTCGTCCCGGGCAAACCGTTGGACAAGGCATACAAGGAAAAGAACACCGGCTTAGTGGAAAAAGGCGTTGAAAACCTTCTTGCTCATATCGAAACGGTAAAACAGAGCGGGATTAAACCCGTTGTCTGCATTAACCATTTTTACACCGACACGAAAGAGGAAATTGATGTAATCCGCAAGGCCGCTGAAGCAGCCGGCGCGCGCGTAGCGGTCAGCGCTCACTGGGAAAAAGGCGGTGAAGGCGCGGAAGAGCTGGCGAATGCCGTTGTAGAGGCCTGCGAAGAAAAGGTCGACTTCAAGTTCCTCTACGAGGAATCGACCCCCTTGAAGGAACGGATCGATCTCTTAGCGGAAAACGTATACGGTGCCGACGGCGTTTCCTACACACCCGAGGCGGAACAGAAAATAAAGACCATTCAGGACAGTCCGGAACTGCGGAAACTCGGAACTTGTATGGTAAAAACACACTTAAGCCTCTCCCACGATCCGGCCCTGAAAGGACGTCCGAAAAACTGGACCCTTCCGATCCGGGACGTGCAGGTTTATCAGGGCGCGGGATTTGTCGTACCGTTGGCAGGCGGAATTAAGCTGATGCCGGGAACGGCCTCGGACCCCGCCTTTCGAAATATCGATGTCGACACGTCAACGGGAAAAGTGCAGGGACTGTTTTAACGGCCCCCCTCCCGTACAAATCGGCCGCGTCTTTCAACGGAGAGACGCGGTTTTTTTTTGCCGAATTCACCTCGATGGCCCGGCCGGTTCCATGACGGCTGTTCCCTGCGTCCCGGGTTTGCTATACTTAACGCATGAAAAAACGAGAAGGGTATGTACAGGTATATACCGGGAACGGGAAAGGAAAAACAACGGCGGCCTTAGGACTGACGGTGCGGGCCGTCGGGGCCGGACTGAAGGTATTTATCGGTCAATTTTTAAAAACAGGGACATTCAGCGAATTGAAAGGCCTTTCCTGCTTTCAAGACGCCGTTACCGTCGAACAGTACGGCGGAGGGAAATTCATTATGGGTGACCCTTCGGAAGCGGACAGAGAACGGGCCCGGCAGGGCTTTTCCCGAGTCCGGGAGGCCGCCGAATCGGGGACATTCGACGTTGTAATCCTCGAGGAGATAAACGTTGCCGTCGATATCGGGCTGCTTCCGGTGGACGATGTGCTGACGCTGATTACCAACAAACACCCGGCGGCGGAACTCGTTCTTACGGGACGGAACGCTCACGCGCGGCTTATTGAAGCTGCCGACCTTGTAACGGAAATGAAATGCGTTAAACACTATTTCGACCGGGGGGTCTACGCCCGCACCGGCATCGAAAAATAGTCTAGCGGACCCGTCTGCACCCGGTGCAGCCGAGGACATGGACATGTTTTTTTTCCTTCCCATCGAACATCCGCGCAACGACGAACCCGTCATCGGCAACTTCCTTTTTACACACGGGGCAAATCCGCCTCGTATCGGCGGAGGGGGGATAGCAATAGGGACAGCCGAATATATGTGCCATACTGTCGGGAGTCCCGGAATATACCGTGGTTTTTACCCGCTCGCCCCGTTTCAGCATGGTGCCGCAGAGAGGACAGGGGCGGACCGTCTCCGGGCCGGGGGAAGCAGGCGGCGGCTGTTCGCGGCCGGCGGCAGCCTTCGTCCCGGGCCCGCTCCGCCGGCGGCGGGCAAGCAAAAGGAGGAGCAGCAGAATAACACAGAAT
>CAZSGZ010000069.1:0-9691 GCA_964606455.1 uncultured Spirochaetales bacterium | reverse complement strand
CCGATGGTAATTAGCAGCAGTCCGATGGTAAAGCGGGGGTCCTCCATACCGGCAACTATACAGGAAATAACGGCAAAAGTCCCGCGTATGCTTGTCCCTTTAACGGCTTTCGGATAGGCTTGATCAATGTCCATTCTGTATGTAGTGGCAACGCCCATCGGCAATCTTCAAGACATCACCTTTCGGGCCGTCGAGGTCCTGAATACGGTGGATGCCGTTGCCTGCGAAGACACAAGGCATACCGGCAGGCTCCTCGCCGCGTACGACGTGAAAAAACAGCTTGTAAGCTGCCATTCGAACAGCGGCGAGGCGGCTATAGAACGGATCCTCGGCCTTTTAGAAGAGGGAAAGAGTGTCGCCTATGCAACCGATGCCGGGACCCCGGGGATAAGCGACCCCGGAGCGCTTATTATCGGAAGGGTCCGGGAAGCGGGACACCGGGTCGTACCGATACCCGGCCCGAGCGCGGCAGCGGCCCTGATCAGCGCGGCGGGAATATCCGGAAGGAGCTACACCTTCGACGGATTTCTCTCCCCGAAGCGGGGAAAACGGGAAAAGCGGCTGAAGGAGCTCCTTGCCCGCGAGGAAAACATCATTTTATATGAAAGTCCGCATAGAATAGTAAAACTTTTAGAATTACTTGCCGATCTAGCTACTAACCGGGTAATTTGTATAGGAAGGGAAATGACCAAACTGCATGAAGAGATTATAACAGGGACACCCACGGAACTGATTGAACATTTAGAGAAAAATGCGGGGGTCCGGGGGGAATTTACCCTTTTTATCACTGGAAATAAAAATGGTTAATGGTTATACTGTAGGTGCCGATATTGAAAATGAAGGTAGGGATGAGAGATGACGATTGAAGGATTAGGCCCAGTCGATCCCGTCTCCAAGTACAACAAGACGGAAAAGACGGACAAAACGTCAAAAAGCGACAAAAAAGACTCTATAAACGTTTCGGCGGAAGCGAAAAGCATGGGAGAGCTGTATACGGCAGCTGAAAGTGTAAAAGCCTCCGCGGACGTACGGCAGGACAGAATTGCCGAAGTTAAGGAGAAACTGAAAGATCCGTCCTACATCAATGACCGTGTTATTGAAGCGACGGCCGAGAATATTATGGATATGTTCAACATCTAGCCCTCCTCTTCTTATTGAAATGTTTTACAGGCAGAGATATGATAGAAATCTCTGCCTTTTTTTATGGCGGAAAGGGCGGCAACGGAGGATAAATGGCTGAAACCTGGCTGTATGTGCCTTCAAAATCGATATTCGGAACGGGCAGTCTCAACCGCCTCGGGTCCCTGACAGCGGAACGGGGGAACCGGGCCCTTATCGTGGCAGAATCTTCCCTAACGGAATACGGCATTATCGACCGGGTAAAGGAAGTACTTCGGGCACATCAAATCAAGAGCATCATTTTCAGCGAAATCAACAGCACCACCACCAGCGAAGCCGTTCAAAACGCCGCGGCACTCGCACTTTCCAGTAAATCCCAAATGGTAATCGGCTTAGGCGGGGTCCACGCCCTCTCCACCGCAAAGAGTGCGGCAAAAACCGCGGGGTCCGGTCAGGACATTGACGAACTGCTGTCGGGAGCACCTCCCCGGGAAGGCGGAATGCCCTATTTTGAAGTATCGACAACCTGCAGAAACCCCTTTCAGTACACCGACCGGGTTTTTCTCGTAGACAGCCGGAACAGAAAAGGGACCGTCTGTACCCTGGGCTTATATCCGGAGGCGGTTATTACCGACCCGGAACTTACCCTCTCGTTAAGCCCGAAATTTACCGCAACGACACTTCTCGATACACTGCTTCTGGCCATTGAAGGGTTCATCTCAAAAAAAAGCTCCTTCCTCTCCGATACCCTGCTGCTGCAGGTGTGTAAACCTCTGCTTTTCCTGATGAAATCGGCCGTTTTAGAACCTAAAAATATTGAATACCGGGAAAAGGCGGCCCAATTCGGTTATCTCACCGCCTTAGGGCTTGCTTCCACCTCCTACGGCTTGGGAAGCGCAATGTCCCTGGTTTTAGGAGGCCGCTTTTCACTGCCCCACTCCTGGATTGCCTCGATCCTTCTGCCGCATATTTTGGAATGGGCGAATACCGTCATTCCCGACCGCATTTTTCAACTCGTTCAAACGGTACAGGAGGACAAACTCGGCAGTCCGCTGCGCAGCAACAAGGAATTCATCGATTTCACCCGCTATACCGTCGCGTCGATGCGCCTTCCCATGCGTTTGCATGCGCTGCAGATCGATTTTCCGAAAATTGCCGCGTGCATCCCCAATATACGCGGCCTCGAGGGAACGGCCTATCTCCCTGTTCCCGTTTCGGAAGAGGACATCTACAATCTGCTCGAAGGGGCATATTAGCACCGGGAGAGAACAGCGGTATGATCAGTATTACGAAGCTGAAAACACTCCCGAGGAAAACACGTCTGCGGAAAATTATCACCATCATTCAAGACATGGAACACCGGCTTGCCTCCCCCTCGGCTGAAGGCGGCCCGGCAGATACGGAATATCTCACCGATATACTGGATATCCTCGCGGAAGAACCGAAACTCCCCGCCTGGCTGCGGGAAAAATTGCGGGGGGCTGCCTATAGTTCGGCGGAACGGGAAAACGTACGGCGCCTGTGCAACCATGTCCGCACGGGGCTGCAGCAGTATTTCGGCATAGAACCCGGCGATTGGGATTTTACCGACCCCCTCCGCGGCGGGCTTGCCGCGGACAAACGCACCGTCCTTCCGTTTACCGTTTATTTGGAAGACCTCCGGAGTCCCTTCAACGTGGGTTCGGTGTTCAGGACGGCCGAATCTTTCGGAGTCGAAAAAATCTATCTAACCCCGTCGGTCCCCACGCCGGAGCACAAGCGGGTACGGCGGACCGCCATGGGCTGTACCGATGTTATTCCCTGGGAACAGCGGGAAATTGAGTACTGCGCCAGCCTGAAAAACGTATTTGCCCTGGAAACCGGCGGAACGCCTCTGGAATCGTTTCAATTTCCCGAAGAGGGGACCGTTGTTCTCGGCTCCGAAGAATTGGGAATAAGCCCGGAAGCAGCGGAAATAGCGGCTTCGGGGCGCGGCAGAGTATCCATTCCAACCGCCGGCGTAAAGGGGTCCCTCAACGTATCGGTGGCCTTCGGTATTCTCATGCATTCCTGGTATTCCCGTATAACGGAAAATGAAAAGGGCCGGAAAAAGAGAACGCTTTAGTTTCGCAGAGCCCGTTCTATTTCGGGCTGATTAAAGCCGATAATGATACGGCCGTTTACATCGATAACGGGAACTCCCATTTGGCCCGATTTACGAACCATCTCTTCAGCTCTCCGCTGGTCCTGGGCAACGTTATATTCGGTAAATGGGATCCGTTTCTCTTTGAAATATTGTTTCGCTTTGTTGCAGTATCCGCAGGTCGGAGTAGAATAAACGACAATCGACATCTATAACCTCCTGTATTTATGTATTTTATATATAAAAATAATACTATATAAAACACAAAAGGTCAACCGTTTTTGCCGCAATTATTTCCTATTCCACCTCTTGTTCTTTCTCGAAAGCCGCCTCGAGGCGCTGCTGAATGGAAATAAACTGTTCCTCGGTTTTTAAACCGAAAAAGTTCAGCACCTTTTTTTCAATGTGGTCGTAGGTAATTTGCTCGGCTTCTATATTGCAGAGGACATTGGCCAGATAGACGGTGTAAACGGCCCCCCTGTTCTCCTCGGAGCACAAATCGGGCTCATGATGATACTTAATGGCCTCCACCAATACTTCGGGAAAATTCCATTTTTCCGCAATCATCCCTCCGATTTCCGCGTGGTTCAGCCCCGCGGAGAGATCTTCGATAAAATTCCGTTTTATGTCCCGGTCTTTTACGAATTTCGTAATTTTATCCAGCGGCTCGGGATGAGTAGAGGAAAAAATAATCTTTCCCATATCGTGCAGGATGCCGCCGACATAGGCATCGTCGAGGAGGTCCTTTTTCCGCAGATTTTTCGCGAGGTTGTAGGCAAAAAAGGCGGTTTTATAGGAGTGCTGCCACAGCTGCTCCTGGCCCTTGTCCAGCAGTTTCTGGGTCCCGTAGGAATACAGCAGATTCTTGAGCCCCCGCAGTCCTAACAGTTTTACCGCTTCGACAATATTATCCACCCGTTTCGGGAGCATGAACTGCGCGGAATTAACGACTTTCAGCAGGTCCGCCGTAAGGGACGGGTCCATACTGATCTGCCGGGCGATATCGGTAATTTCCGATTCCGGATCGTTGATGAGCTGCTGGATAAAAACGATATTGTCGGGAAACTGCGGCAATCGGTCGATTTCCCGGACAATCTGCTTTGTGAGGGCTTCGAGGGTCTCCACATGAACATCCCCGAAGGGAACACTGATTTTTGCCACGGTCTCCCCGTTCTGCGCGTCGATATCGAAGGAGTCTTCGGTAAGCCCGATTTTTTTGAGCATCAACACCAGAATAACGAGACCGAGTCCGGCGCCCTCCGAGTCGTCTAAAACCGTGGAAAACGCCTCCTCGAGCGACTCGAAGGCCCGGGACCGTGCAATCCGGTCATACACCCGCATCTGCTCCTTTTTGGATATCTCTACGTTGTTGTGGACCGACAGATGAAAGGTGTTTGCCTTGGTGCGAAACACTACTTTTACGTAAAGACCGGCTTCTTTCTGCTTCTGCAGGTAATAGTCGATGTTTCCGAGAGTTTCCTCTTTGAAGTTTTCCATTCCCGATTCATAATCGTCTTTCTTCCCGATATCAAGACCTTTGTCCATAAAGTAAACACGCTTGGTGTTCGCTTTTTTCGCGTTAACGGCAAGTTCCCGCATACAGTAGGCCAACTGGTCTTTAATCTTGTCCTGCCCAAACTCGTTAAGAAAAAAACCGAGCACCTCTTCCAGATACACTTCCGTATCGTGGGGCAGTGTGTAGGTCTTAATTGAGAGGGGGAGAGAATTTCTTGCGGCACGCTTTATTTGTTCAACATTTACTTCCGGCATATACCCTATTATAGTTTGGGGAAAGGGATTGTCAAGATTGAATATTATAAATTGTTTATTTAATCGGGTACGTGGAGGATTTCCCGGGGTTTGCTTCCGTTTTGCGGACCCACAATGCCCCTCGCTTCCATGTCCTCCACAAGCCGGGCCGCCCTGTTGTAGCCTATTTTCAGCCGCCGCTGTAAATAGGATGCCGATGCTTTACCCGCCGTTACGACAATTTCCACGGCCTTGTCGATCAGCGGATCATCCATGCCCTCGCCGAAGAGGTCCCGGTCTCCGTCACCTTCGTCGCTGAATATTTCTTCATCGATATAATCGGGCTCCCCGAGGGTTTTTACATAATCGGTAATGCTTACAACTTCCTCGTCCGAAAGAAAGGCCCCCTGCATCCGTACGGGAAAAGGCTCCCAGGGAGAAGTGAAGAGCATGTCCCCTTTTCCGAGCAGTTTTTCCGCGCCGATCGAATCGATAATAATGCGGGAATCGAATTTGCTCGCCACCATAAAGGCAATCCGGGAGGGAATATTTGCTTTGATGAGTCCGGTAATGACATCGATGGAAGGCCGCTGTGTTGCAAGTACCAGGTGCAGCCCCACCGCCCGGGACATCGCCGCCAGCCTGGCCAGGGTGGACTCGAGTTCCTTTCCGCTGGTTGCCATTAAATCGGCAAACTCATCGATAATGACAACCATATAGGGAAGTTTTTCCGCCGTTAGATGTTTCTTGCCGATTTTTTTATTGAATGCCGAGATGTCCCGCACGCCGAGAGAATCGAGAAGCGCGTAGCGCCGCTCCATTTCGTACAGGCAGTACTGCAGCGCCTGGAACGCCCGTTTCGGTTCGGTTATAACGGGCGTCAGCAGATGGGGAATATCGTTGTACAGTTTCAACTCCACTATTTTCGGGTCGATAAGCAGCAGCCGTACTTCCTTCGGCGATTTTCCGAACAAGAGGGAACAGATAATGGAATTAACGCACACCGATTTCCCGGAGCCGGTTGCACCGGCAATCAGCAGATGAGGTGTCTGGGTGAGGTCGATAATCTGCCCCTCCCCCGTAATGTCCTTGCCTAAAACGATGGGCAGGTTGTAGTCATCGTCCTGGAACGCTTCGTCGCCGAGCATCTCCTTAAAGGAAACGATGGACCGTTTTTTGTTCGGCACCTCGATGCCCACCGCGTGTTTCCCCGGGATAGGAGCGACAATACGCACGCTGGACGCCGCGAGGCGGAGAGCGATATTGTCGGAAAGGTTGACAATTTTCGAGAGCTTGACGCCGGGAGCCGGGAGGATCTCGAACATGGTAATAACCGGACCTTTTCGTATGCCCGTTACTTCCGCCTGAATTTTGAACTCTTCCAAGGTATGCCGGAGAATATCGCCGGCTTCCTGGGTTTCCCGGTCAATTTTCCAGTATTGTCCGTCGGGATAATCGCTTAACAGCTCCTCCGGAGAAAGCTCATATACCGCGGCCCCGGATACCGCCGGCCTTTCAGCCGCCGCCGGTTTTTCTTCCACCGCTTCCGGTCCGCAGTCAATATCCGGCTCGTCGTCGTATTCATCTTCTTCGTATGTATCTTTCCCGTATGCATCTTCTTCGTACAGCTCCCCCCCGGTCCGGAACAGTGCTGTCGGCTGTTCCTCGGGGAATGTTTCCGCCGCTTCGGCCTCGTCGGCCGCGGAAGGGTCGTCGACTGAAAGAGGAGGTTCGGCCGCGGAAGGACCGTCCTCCGTTTCCGCCGGCAGCAGTTCTTCTATTTCCCCGCCGGCCTCCGCATCGGTCGTCCCGCGCGGGTGAAACAGCCGCAGGTCCATTACCGATTCCCCGTCCCGCAGCAGGGCAAATTCCTTCGGATTGCCGGCGGCGGGGCCCGAGGCAGGCTTATCCGTATTGCCGGCGTGAAAAAACCGGCGGGTAAGCTGAAGAATAAGCACCGTTTCCAAAACTGCCAGCAGCCCTAAGAGGATACCGGCACCCGCCGGGCCGAAGGAGTCGCGGAAATTACCAAGGAAAACGGACGTTTCGGGCCGGAGAAGGATCCTGAGTACCAGAGAAAGCGTAAAAAAGGGGAGAATTCCCATGTTCAGCGCAAATAACAGGTCTTTTCGGAAATCATCCTTCAAAAGAATAATCGACGAACAGAAAAAATAGAGGGGCACATAGAAAGCAAGATAGAGGAAACTGTTATACAGAAACGTACCGGTGCGGGAAAAAAATTCCGCCGCGGGCGATACCGGTCCTCCTATGGCCAGAACAATCGTGACAAGGAGAAAAATTCCAATAAAGAGAAAACCGGCGGCTGTATAAAAACTGAGCTTATCACTGCGCAAAACAGAGACCTCCCTCCTTAGTATATCGGCATGAAAGGATGATGCGTTTAGGTGCGGGTTTTACAGAAAAATCAGCCCGATTACCCCTAACGGCACCAGGTAAAAAGCGAAAAAGTAGAGCCTCCCCCCGCGGACCAGCCGCAGCAGGAGAAGGAGGGAAAAAAAACCGACAACAAACGAGGTAACAATACCCGCCGCCAGTACACCGCCGCTGATCATGGCCCCGAGAACTTCCGCGTCCCGAAGCGTTAAAATGAAGGCCCCGATAATGGCCGGAATGGAGATAAGAAAAGAAAACTCTCCCGCCTTTTCCCGGGACAATCCACCGTACAGAGAAGCGGAGATGGTAATCCCCGATCGGGAAATACCGGGGAAAACACCAAGCCCCTGGGCAAAACCGACAACCAGTCCTTCCTTCAGGCCGATATCGCCGTATCCGCGGCTTCCCTTTACAAAACGGGTCCCGATGAGCACACATGCCGTTGCAATAAACAACATGGACACGATTCTCGGACTTTTCTCGACGTGAAGGAAAGAAATAGCGTATCCGCAGATAACGGTAACGGCGGTAGCGGCAATAATGATGAAAAACAGCTTGATATTTTCCCGGTCTCCTTCCTTTTGTTTTCTGGCTATTCCCCGAAAGAGGCCAGCGGCAATAGCACCGATTTTTTTCCGAAAAATAATACAGACCACGGCTAAGGTAGAAACGTGAAGAAGAACATCGAACAGGGGGGGGATTTCCGAAAGGTGAAGAAGGTTTTTCACAACCACCAGATGACCCGAGCTGGAAACGGGTAAAAACTCCGTAATTCCCTGCAGAGCTCCTAAGATAATTGCCTGAAGTATTGTCATTCCTGCTGTCCTGTAAAATAATGCTGTATTGCCGTTTTCGGGTCCCGACCGCCGTAAAGGTACCCGTAAATGACAGTCGAGACAAGTACCTTTTTCGCGTGGTTCCTGGTTTCATCGAAGGGGATGGCCTCTACGAGAAGCTCCGCCGGAAGATTTTTATATTCCGCCGTCCACCTCCGCATCCTGGTAGGGCCCGCGTTGTAGGCGCATACCGCGTAGAAAGGATTTCCGTCGAAACGCCCGAGGAGGGAGGCGAAATAATACGCGCCGATGGTGATATTATCTTCGGGATTCCGTAAATCAGGGCCTGCCAGCCCCATCCGGCGGGCCGTTTCTTCGGCGGTTGCCGGCATCAGCTGAGACAATCCCACGGCCCCCGCGCGGGAAACAGCTTCGGGATCATAGTAGCTCTCCTCCCTCAGTAACGCCGAAAGTATCCACGGATCGATACCGTTCTCTTCTGCCGCCGTTTCTACCGTATGGGCATAGGCTTTCGGAAAGAGCAGCTCGAAGGCCTCCCGTGTCCATTCCCAGGATTCACGCCTCAAGCCCCTGTTGACCAGGATAATCGACTCCCTAAACAGTCCGGCGCCGGCAAGCACCGATGCCGTCTCCACAAGCTCGGCGTTGCCGAGTTTGCGTTCATACAGAAGGGCATACTTGTACATTTCCTGAAAAAGAGCATAGGAAGCAAACGTACGGACAAACTCCCCTTCCTCTCCCGAAACCGTATCTGCGGCAGCTGTCCCGCCCTCCGGCACATCCTCCGAAACAAGAGACGGCGGCACGGGGTCCGCCGCGGGAAGGTTCAGAAGGTGATAATAGCCGTAGGCATGGTGCCGGGAAACCGTCCGCCGGAGCGTTTCGGCATCGGGAATCGTTTCATCGAAGGGAATACGGTAGAGTCCCGCCTCCCCGGCCTTCAGCAAAATATGCCCGTAGAGGGCAAGTATTTCCGGATCTCCTCCGCCGGCGGAAAGGACACGGAAAAATTTCCACACCAGGTCCCACTGCCGGGAAGCCGTCAGCTCCGCCGCCGCGTCCTCAAACAGGTCCGAATAATAGGCGGGGTCCCTCCACCGCTCCGTCAATTCCGGCAATTTTTCTACAAACACCGCCGGGGCCTGTTTCAGCAGACAATCCTGTCCGTACCAGAGCGCCCGCTCATACAGCAGCGGGCTGCCGCCGGCATACTCTAAGGCTGCCATGAAGAGCTCATAGGCGCGGGCGTACTGCCCCTCTCCCCGCAGCAGCCTCCCGGCGGAGAAATAACTGTAAAAGAACGGCTGGTCCACGGCGTGCGCCAGGAGAAGTCCGCTCCCCTCCGCCTGCCGGGTACCGCCGAGAAAAACAACGTTTGTCCAGTTCTCTAGGAATCCCCCCTCATGAAGCTCCCGGATCATCTCTTCGCTGACAGGCGACCCGTGGAAGTCGAAACCGTCTAGGTCCTTGTTCATGGGAAACTTGGCTATACCAAGCCTGTAGCGAATGC
>CAZSGZ010000068.1:0-14657 GCA_964606455.1 uncultured Spirochaetales bacterium | reverse complement strand
GCGACGGTACTGCGTGACGGCCGCAGGGAGGAAGTCGACGCCGACCGGCTGGTTCCGGGGGATGTTATTATTGCCGAAGCGGGAGACCTTATTCCGGCCGACGCGAGGGTACTGGAGGCTTATGAGTTCAGGGTGGATGAGTCGCCTCTTACCGGGGAATCGATGCCGGTTACAAAAAGCACGGAAGCCGTCCCCCCCGATGCTCCCCTGGGAGACAGGAGCTGCATGCTGTACAAGGGGACATCCGTTACCGGCGGAAACGGGACCGCCGTTGTTACCGGGACCGGAATGCATACCGAATTGGGGGAAATCTCCGAACTGGTAAGCGAAGCCGAACAGCAAATGGGCCCGCTGAACCGGAAGCTCCGGAAGCTTACCCGCAGCCTGATCTGGTTTATCGCTTTCCTGGCAGCTGCGTTTTTTACTGCCGGCTGGCTTGCGGGAAAAGACTGGTACATCCTCCTGCAGACTTCCATTGCATGGACCATAGCCGCCATTCCCGAGGGACTGCCGATTGTGGCAAGCATTGCCCTGGCCCGGGGCATGCTTCGTCTGGCCCGGCAGCACGTAATAGTGAAGCGGCTGGAATCGGTGGAAACCCTGGGCGAGATTACCGCTGTCTGTACCGACAAGACCGGTACACTGACTGAAAACCGGCTGGCCGTCCGGAAGTTGCATCTTCCCGGTATCGATTCCGATTTAACGGTAGACAATACATTCCGGATACATGGACTTGAAAGCCGTCTGGAAGATCCCCGACTCGATCATATTTTTACCGTTTCCCGCCTCTGTAACAATGCGGTTATTACCGAAACAGGACATGAAGACGGCGACCCTCTGGAAATCAGTCTGCTTCATTTTACCGCCGGTGTTGATCGGGAACGCGACCGGAAACTCGGGAAAACCGAGCGCATCGCGGAAGACCCTTTCGACTCGGAATCGAAATTTATGGGAACGGTGCACCGTCTGAATGACGGAAGCGAGTATATATCGGCGAAAGGGTCGGCAGAAGCAATTCTCGAGAGATCGGACTATATCGAAACACGGGAAGGTGTACGAAAAATAACGGACGAAGAGAAGGAAGATTGGCTCTCTGTAAATGAACGGCTGTCACGGGAAGGGCTCCGGGTTCTGGCATACGCTTACCGGAAGGTTCGGGGGGGCGGGGAGTTCCCGGAGGATTTTGTCGAGGCTATGGTCTTTGTGGGGCTTGCCGGTTTTATCGATCCCCCCCGGGAGGAAATCCCCGCTGCCATGGAGGTCTGCCGCCGGGCCGGTATTCGTCCCGTTATGGTAACGGGAGATCACCCGGCGACAGCCCGGGCAGTCGCGGAAGAAGTGGGTATTGCCGAGGATGCGGATATTTTTTCCCGGGTTGACCCGAAGGAGAAACTCGATATTGTACGGCAGCTGCAGGAGTCGGGAGAAATTGTCGCCATGACGGGGGACGGGGTCAACGATGCGCCGGCATTGAAACGCGCCGATATTGGCATAGCCATGGGAGAACGGGGGACGCAAGTCGCCCGGGAAACGGCTGATATGGTTCTTACCGACGACAGCTTTCCTTCCATATTAACAGCTGTTCGTCAGGGCAGGATTATTTTCGGGAATATCAGGAAATTCATTATGTATCAGCTCTCGTACCATTTGGCGGAGATTGTCCTCATTGCGGCGGTCAGCTTCGCCCTCTTCAGGCTCCCGATTCTTCCACTGCAGCTGCTTTTTCTCAATCTCTTAAGCGACGTGTTTCCGGCGCTTGCCCTCGGACTGGGCAGGGGTTCGGATGATGTAATGGAACGCCCGCCGAAAGACCCGGAAGAGCCGATCATGACCCGCCAAAACTGGATATTTACCGGCATCGGAGGGATGGTTATTGCTTCTTGTGTCATCGGTATCTATTTTATCGCGCATTTTGCCGTCGGTTTTTCGGAAAGCATGTGCAACAGCGTGGCCTTTTTTTCACTTGCCATTGCTCAGCTGCTCCACGTTTTCGATATGCGCGACGACAGCGAACCGGTTTTCAACAACCAGGTAACGCGAAACCGCTACGTTTGGGGGGCGCTGGCGCTCTGTGCCGCGGTTTTGGCGGCGGCCTATGTCCTTCCCGCGGTCCGCGGTGTCCTCTCCTTCCGGCTGCTGGGCCTGAAAGGGTGGCTGCTGGTTCTTGCATCCTCGTTCTCCACCCTCCTGGTCCTGCAGACGGTAAAGGGAATACGGAAACTTATTTCTGACAGATCTCGGTAAGGACCTTTCCGGTCGACTTGGGATGCAGGAAGGCGATTTTCATGTCGTGGGCGCCGGTCCGCGGTTCCTTGTCGATAAGCTGAATACCCGCTGCCTCCATTGCCGCCAGTTCTTGGACGATTCCGTCCGATTCATAGGCCACGTGGTGTATCCCTTCACCCTTTTTCTCCAGGTGCTTCGCGATGGGGCTGTCGTCCGACGTGGGTTCCAAGAGTTCTATTTTTACATCCCCCACGCCGAACATGGCGACTTTTACCTTCTGCTCCGCTACGGTTTCCTCGCCTAAGTATTCGAGTTTCAAAACGTCCCGGTAAAAGGGGACCGAATCGGTCAGCGAATTGACGGCAATTCCCAAATGATTAATTTTTTGAATCATACCTTACACTCCTAGTTTTTGGGTTATATGTTTATTGATAAGTGAATACGGGTCGGTATGCCGGCGGATTATCTCTTTCGCCCAACCGTCGAGAAGGTCCGACACGCCGAACCGTTCGTCCATGACACTTTTTATTTTTTCGGTCATGAGCATCTCCAGTTCCCGCTTTGTATTCTCCAGCCGCCGGGCCGTCAGGCTGCCGGAAGCTTCCATTTCGGCAATGCGGTCCCCGATTGCTTTTGAAAGCTCTTCGGTCCCGTCGTTGTCCCGTGCCGACACCATGTGCACCGACTTTCTCGGCCGCAAAGAGGGTTCTCCCGCCGTGCCGTCCGGCCCGCCGGAAGCGGTACTACCCGGCCCCGTGTCCGCGGTGCCGGCGATGTCGTGCTTTGTCGGTCCGCCGTCCGACAGGTTAAGGACGTAATCCACCTCCGTGCGCAGCCTGTCGGCGCCGTCAAGGTCCTTTTTGTTGATGACGTATAAATCGCCGATTTCCATTACCCCGGCTTTCATGGCCTGAATTTCATCCCCCATGCCGGGGATAAGGACTAAGAGAATGAGGTCGGACAGGTTGACGATTTCAACTTCAGTCTGACCGACCCCGATGGTTTCTATAAGGATGTAGCGGAACCCCGCCGCGTCGAGGATCTTTACCGTATCGAATGTGGCGTTCGAAACACCGCCGAGATGTCCCCGGGAGGCCATGGAGCGGATATATACACCCGGGTCCGAAGCGTGGCTCTGCATCCGTATCCGGTCGCCTAAAATGGCGCCCCGGGAAAAAGGGGAGCTGGGGTCCACGGCAATAACGGCCGCTTTTTCCCCCTGGTCCCGTTTGCGCTGTATTAGTTTGTCCACGAGGGTGCTCTTCCCTGATCCGGGGGGGCCGGTTACACCGATGACGACGGCGCCGCCGGTTTCGGGATATATCCGGCGGATAAGCCCCTCCTTTTCGGGAAGGTTATTTTCCACAAGGCTGATGGATTTTGCTATTGAGCGGATGTCCCCCTTCAGCACTCCGCGGGTGAGGGCTTCGATATCAGCCATGTACCGCCGTTTCTTGGATGAAGGAATCCACCTCTTCTATTGTCGTTCCCGGAGTGAAAATTTTCTGTATTCCCTGTTCCCGCAGAAAGGGAATATCTTCCTCCGAGATAATCCCGCCGCCGAACACAATAATGTCTTCCGCGTCGTTTTCTTTCAGCAGGCCGGCAACTTTCGGAAAAAGCTCCCGGTGTGCGCCGGAAAGAAGACTCAAACCGATGAACTTCACGTCCTCCTGTATGGCCGTGTTGACAATGGCTTGGGGCGACTGCCGAATGCCCGTGTAGATAACTTCATAGCCTTTGTCCCGCAGGGCCCTGGCGATATACTTGGCTCCGCGGTCGTGTCCGTCGAGGCCCGGTTTTGCGATCAATATCCGAATATTATTTCTCTCTGCCATGGTTTTCTCCTAAAGTACTACCGATTCCCGGTATTCGCCGAATACGTCCCTCAGCTGGTTGCAGATTTCGCCGAGTGTCGCGTATTCCTTTACGGCTTGTAGAATAATCGGTACAAGGTTCTTGTCCTCGTCCTTTGCCGCTTCATGAAGTTCCTTCAAGATTGCGGTTACCGTTTCATTGTTCCTGCTGTTTTTCACTTCTTCAAGCTTTGCAAGCTGCATCTCCTTGATTTTCGGATCGAGCTTCAGCAGGTCCTTCGGCGGCACGGTTTCGCTTTGAAATTTGTTAACGCCTACGACAATCCGTTCGCCCGATTCGACGTCCTGCTGGTACTTGTAAGCGGAATCCTGGATCTCTTTCTGAATGTACCCCTTGTCGATGGCTTTTACCATGCCGCCTATTTCTTCGATTTTATCGAGATACTGAAAAACTTCGTCGGTAATTCTGTCGGTCAGGGCTTCCACGTAGTAGGACCCCGCGAGGGGGTCGATGGTGTTTGCGGTCCCCGATTCGTGGGCCACAATCTGCTGGGTCCGTAAAGCGGTGCGAACCGATTCCTCCGACGGAAGGGCTAATGCCTCGTCCTTGGAGTTGGTGTGCAGACTCTGGGTCCCTCCGAAAACGGCGGCCAATGTCTGGATGGTTACCCGGATAATATTGTTGTCCGGCTGCTGTGCCGTCAGTGTCGAGCCTCCCGTTTGGGTGTGAAAGCGCATCATCATCGATTTCGGGTTTTTCGCTTTGAATTTTTCCTTCATAATTTTTGCCCAAATCCGCCGGGCGGCCCTGAATTTGGCGACCTCTTCCAAGAGATCGTTGTGCGCGTTGAAAAAGAATGAGAGCCGCTGCGCGAAGGAATCGATATCGAGACCCACTGCCACGGCATTTTTCACATACTCCACGCCGTTTGCAATGGTAAAAGCAAGCTCCTGTACCGCCGTGGATCCGGCTTCCCGGATGTGATATCCCGATATGCTGATGGTATTCCAGTTCGGCACGTTTTCGGAGCAGTACTCGAAAATATTGTTGATAAGCCGCATGGACGGCACCGGCGGAAAAATATAGGTCCCCCGGGCAACGTACTCTTTTAAAATATCGTTTTGGATTGTCCCTTTCAGTTTGTCCTGTGGAACACCCTGTTCTTCCGCGACTGCTATATACATACACAAGAGGACGGCGGCGGGAGCGTTAATTGTCATGGATGTGGATATTTTATCGAGCGGAATGCCGTCGAAGAGAATTTCCATATCTTTCAGCGTGTCGATGGCCACGCCCACCTTTCCGACTTCACCCTCGCTCATCGGATCGTCGGAATCGTAGCCGATCTGTGTCGGCAGGTCGAAGGCAACCGACAGTCCCGTCTGTCCCTGCTCGAGGAGGTACTTGTACCGTCTGTTCGATTCCTCCGCGTTTCCGAACCCGGCATATTGCCGCATTGTCCACAATCTGCCCCGGTACATCGTCGGCTGCACGCCCCGGGTGTAGGGATATTCCCCGGGAAAGCCGGTCTGCTCCATGTAATCGTCCGCTGTTTTATTGTCCGGGACATACAGCCTGTCCGTCTCGATTTCCGACCCCGTCCGGAAGGACTCTTTCCGTTCGGGAAACCTGTCCAGGGTTTTTTTCAGGGTGGTGTCTTTCCATTGTTGTTCCGCGTCCCGTATCTTTTTATAATTCTCCATAATACCCTCCTTGCAACATGCCGTTACAGTTCCGCCCAAATTTCTTTGTCCGTCGGCGTTTTAGCGTTTTCATTGTACAATCCGACGCGGGAAATGTTAATAAGGTGATGATAGTCCAAGTTTTCCTATTTTCCCGTTTATTGTGATTTCAAAACTTCCTCGAAAATATCGAGGGCCTCGGTTACCTGCTGTTCCGTTACGATCAACGGCGGCATCCAGCGGATGATGTTTCCGTAGGTGCCGCAGGTCAGCAGGAGAAGCCCGTTTTTCCAGGTTTTTCCGGTAATCTCTTTTGCCGCCCCGCCGTCGGGTTTTCCGTCTTTTGTAAATTCCGCGGAAACCATGAGGCCCCGCCCGCGGACGTCACCGATTCCCGGGTATTTCGTCTGCAGCCTTGTAAGACCCTCCATCAGCTGTTCTCCCCTGCGGACGGCATTTTCCGTCAATTTTTCATCCTTGATAATCCGTATAGTTTCCGCCGCCGCGGCACAGGACAAAGTATTTCCGCCGCCGTAGGTGCCCCCGTGCGAGCCGGTTATCCACTGTTCCCCCAGCTCTTTTTTATAGGCCGCGCAGGAAATGGGCATTCCGGAACCGAGACCCTTCGCCATGGTCATGATATCCGGTTCTACATTTTCATGCTCCACGGCGAAAAAAGTACCGGACCTTCCGCAGCCGCATTGAATTTCGTCTGCTATCAGCAGAATGTCATTTTCGGTACAAATTTTTCTCAAGGCGGGAAGAAATCCCTTCGGCGGGACGACGTATCCCCCTTCGCCTAAAATCGGTTCAACTACGATGCAGGCCGTTTCTTCGGGGGCCGACTGAGAAACCAGCAGTTTCTCCAGCTCCTTCAGTGCAAAACGCAGTGTTTCTTCTTCGGACCAGCCGTAATAAAACGCGTAGGGATAGGGTGTGGCAAAAATACCGGGAATAAGGGGCTGATAACATTTCCTATACCCTGTTTTGCTCGTGGTCATGCTCATGGCGAGATGCGTCCTTCCGTGAAAGCTCCCCTGAAAGACAATTATGTTCTGTTTCCTTGTCGCGTGTTTTGCGAGTTTCACTGCTCCTTCCACCGCTTCGGCACCGCTGTTGCTGAAGAAAAACATATCCAGCGCCGGTGGTACGACGGACTTCAGTTCTTCTATCAAATCCAGGACAACCGGATGATATACCGTGTTCAGCTGTCCGAATATGAGCTTCTCGCTCTGCCGTTTCAGTGTTTCCACGATACGGGGATGACAGTGCCCGGTACTCGTAACGGCTATTCCCGACGTAAAATCCAGATACCTTTTGCCGGACGTATCGTACACGTACGCGCCTTCCCCTTTTTCAATTTCCAGGTCGGTCAGACGGGACCAGATAGCGGACAAATTATTTATGTTGCTCATTTGTAAAACCTCCAAAAATATTAAAATGTAGGCGGGACTACCACCCACACAGCTTCCAGTGTAGTTGAAGACGTATTTTCGTACCGATGAGGAATTGAACTTTTAAAGTGGATGCTGTCTCCCTCGAAAAGTTCGAAACGATCATCTCCGATATATAACTGCAGCGTACCCTTGTTGACGAGAATGCATTCTTCCCCTTCGTGGGTGTACAATTCTTTCCCGCTGCTGCCGCCGGGTTCTAAAACCGTCAGAATGAATTCGATTCCCACATTCTGTATTGACGGGGTCAGTAAATAATCGTAGGCCTGCTGGTCGGGATAGACGAGCTTGCGCCGTTCTTTTTTTCTGACAATTTTAATTTCCGCGGAAGCTTTTTCTCCCGGTTTCGCGTCATCTTTGTCAAACAGGTCCCCCACGGAAATATCGAGGGCATCGGCGATTTTCTTTACCGAACTCAAGGAGGGGCTGATGTCCCCCCGTTCCATTCGGCTGATAAAACCGTTCGACAGGCTTGTTTTCTTCGATACATCTTTAATCGTCAGCCCTTTAGCTGCCCGTATTTCCCGAATTTTCATCCCTATTTCAGACAAAATAACATTTCCTTATTGTAAATATTATTACTAATGGTAAATAAATGTAGCATATGTGCCATGGTAACGCAACATATTTTTTCAAGGGACTTGACGATTTAAAATTTTGCCCTCACACTTTATTTTTGGAGAGGGAAAAAAATGGATAAGAATAATTGTTTTGCCATCGATAAGTTGGATTCTAAAATTATCGGCTTTCTGCAGAAAGACGGCCGAATGCCCTATAATAAAATCGCGAAGGAATTGAACGTCTCGGAAACCACTGTGCGGAACAGGGTGCAGCGTCTTACCGACGAGAAAGTAATACAGATCGTCGCCGTCGGCGATCCGCTGAAACTCGGATTCGGGATTGCCGGGACCTTCAAGCTGCAAATCAATCCGAAGAAGGTAAAGGACATTATTCGGGAATTGAGAGAGATAAAAGAGATATGGTACATAGCCCTTGCTACGGGCAGTGAAAATATCGATACCGAATTCAACACCCGCTCTCTTGAAGATTTACGCGTGCTGATATACGAACGGCTGAATAAAATTGACGGCATTTTAAAGACGGAAACGTCGATTTTGATGGGTTACGAAAAGCGGGAATATACCTGGGGCACGGCCCTCGAGAACCATCGGGGATGTACCGGGAATGAAACCTCGGATACAGAATAAAATAGCCTTAAAAGTTTGAAATCAGAAATATTTACCCGTTCTGATTGTGAAAAACAATTTACCTGTTGACGCCCGCTCCGACTGCTGATATAATTTACACGAATAAGCAGGAGGAAAAACATGGCATATAATTTTACACTTCCCGAAGAACTTAAGGAAAAAAACAATATGATTGCCGGAAAGCGGTGCAATGCGGTATCCGGTAATGTCTTTGATGTGGTAAGCCCGGTAAGCGGCGAGGTTTTGGCACAAGTACCGAAATGTGACAAGGCTGATGTCGATAAAGCCGTTGAGGCGGCAAAAAGTGTATGGTTCGAGTACAAGCTTACGTCTATTCATAAAAGAGCAAAATTGATGAACAGGGTTTCCGACTTGATCTTAGAGAGGAAGGAGAAAATCGCTCAGGTCCTTTCAATGGAGCAGGGAAAGTCCTATATTCACGAATCACTTCCGGAAGTTGAAGAAACAGCGAAAAATTTTCAACTTGCCGCGGAAGATATCGTCAGGATGGAGACCCCTATTATTCCGATGGAGGATGAGAACAAGCGCACGCTGACGTTCCGGGAGGGTGTCGGTGTTATGGCGGTTATTACTCCCTGGAATTTCCCCACGGTAATTCCTTCGGAATATCTTGGCCCGGGACTGGCGGCCGGGAATACCATCGTAGCGAAGCCGGCATCATTTACTCCCCTCTCGTTAATTTTGGTGGGCGACTGCATAAATGACGCGATAGAAGAACTGGGTTTTCCGAAAGGAATATTCAATTTAATTACCGGGCCGGGCGGAACGGTAGGTGAATATATGGTCAGCCATCCCGGCGTTGATATGATCGGGTTTACCGGCGAGACGGTAACGGGCGAAAGAATATGTTCGAAAGCGGGTATTCGGAAAACACTTATGGAATTAGGCGGAAATGGTCCGCAAATTGTCTGCTCCGACGCGAATTTGGAAGAAGCTGCAAAGGCGGCCGCTTTCGGCTGTTTTTACAACTCGGGACAAGTGTGCTGTGCTACGGAACGTATTCTTGTAGACAGCAAAGTGCATGATGAGTTTGTGAAACTTATGGTAAAAGAGGCTGAAGGCTGGAAGCTGAATAATCCGTTTGAAGGGGAGGACTACTGCATGGGGCCGCTCAATAACGAACCTACCCTGAAAAAAACGATGGAACATCTGGAAGACGCGAAAAAGAAAGGCGCGAAAATTCTTGTCGGCGGTGCCGCGGAAAATAAATGGCCGACGGATCTATATTTCCCCGCAACTGTCATTGATAACGTACAGCGGGATATGCTTCTTAACGCGGAGGAAACCTTCGGCCCCGTAGCTCCGATTATAACATTTGATACCGATGAAGAAGCCGTTGAAATAGCGAACGGGACCGGCTACGGGCTGCAGATGGCATTGTTTACATCTTCGATTAAAAAAACGTTTTATTTTGCCGACAGACTCCGGACGGGAAACCTGGTGGTAAATGATACTACCGATTATTGGGAAGCCCACGAGCCCTTCGGCGGCGGCGGTGGAACGAAGAGCGGCTACGGCAGGCTTGGAGGAAGGTATACTCTCGAGGATGTTACTTCCTTTAAAACTGTCGCTATTGATATAAATAAAACTCTATAGCAATAGGGTTAAAAGAAGGAGAGTACTATGAAAAAGATTGTGAAAATTTTGGGTGTATTGGTTTTACTGGTATGTACGGCGGGATATGTCATGGCCGGAGGCGGTAAGGAAGAAACAAAAGAAGCGGAGCCGATTAAAATCGGAGCACCGCTCCCTCTAACGGGATATGCGGCCGGTGACGGTGAACATATGCTGTTGGGGCTGGAGCTGGCCGTCGATGACTTAAATAAAGCCGGCGGACTTTTAGGCCGGCCTGTTGAGCTGGTTACCTTCGATATCGAGGACCTTTTGCCGGAATCCGTAACTGCTTCGGCTGAATATCTTTTACGAAAAGAAAATGTTGATGTCGTAATTGAAGGATACGGCGGCTGGGGGCCGGATTTTCTGGCTTTTGGTGCCAAATCAGACGTGCCGTTCTTTCACGGCAGCGGTTCGGTACAGGGGGCGAATCTTGTAAAGGATGATCCGGACGCGTATTGGAATATGTTTCAGGTGTTTTCCATCGAATCGACGTACGGTGTCCGGGCTTTCGAGGGGCTGACTTCTTTCGAGAAGAAGTATGAATATCCTAATAAGAAAATCGCCATCGTCCACGGCGACTGGGAATGGGACCTGCTGTATACCCAGGCGGTTGCCGACTACGCTGAAGCCGATGGGTGGGAAGTTGTTATTAACGAAACAGTTCCCTACGGCACTACCGATTGGGGTTCGATTCTAACGAAAATTAGAGAAGAAGAGCCCGCTGCCGTCTGCTGTTCCGTTCTGTCCGTTGCGGATATTTCTTCCTTCGTGAATCAGTTTTTAGAAAATCCGACCAGTTCTCTGTTAGATATTTCCTATATGGTCGTTTTTTCCGAGGTCCAGGAGGCTGTCGGCGAGAAGCTGAAGGGAACAATGGGATATGTAACCAGTTATGTATTGCCCGGAAATGAAGATTGGGAACAGAGGTTTAAAACAAAATTCGGTATGGATTATCCCCTGACAACGCCGCCGTCGACCTATGATACGGTAATGGTTTGGGCGGAGGCCGTTAAGGCTGTCGGAGATACACGGAAATATAAGGAAATAGCGGACTATATTCGGGAAAACCCCTACGACGGCCTGCTCGGTTTGTATGATTTTGATAATCCTGAACAAACAGTTCAGCCCGGACCGGAACGCCCGATTGCGTATGCCCAGTACAAGGGTAACGGGGAACTTTCATTCTTCGGTGTAGATGAATTCTCTCTACCCCCATGGCTTGATCCGATGTGGGAAGAAAAATAAAAAAAACGATAAAAAGACGGATAGGGCAGCGGTTTTACCGCTGCCTTTTCTCTATGAATTGTGAGGAGGAACGCCGATATGCTTCTTCGCCTTGAGGGTGTTACAAAACGTTTTGGCGAGTTCACCGTTATAGACGCCCTAAGTTTTGAGGTCTCGGAACGGGATGTTTTCGGTATAGCGGGGCCGAACGGTGCCGGAAAAACAACACTATTCAATGTAATTACCGGTAAATATCATGCTGAAGGTAAAATTTATTTCAACGATCATAAAATTCACGGCCTTCCTCCCTATCAAATATGTCATCGGGGGATTGCCAGAACATTTCAAATGCCGCTTCTTTTTAACTCAATGGATATTATTTCGAATATCAGGGTCGGCGCGCACTTTGGCACTGTGAAAAATTATGAGGAAGAAAAAACTATACGGGAAGTCCTCCTTTTTACGGAACTGAAGGGAAAAGAACATCTGCCAGTTTCCAGTTTGAAAATATACGATAAAAAATTGACGATGCTTGCAGCTGCTCTGGCAACGAAACCGAAGCTCCTTTTGCTGGATGAACCCGTCGGCGGTTTAAGTCCTATAGAAGCGGATGAGTTTATTAAGCAGGTAAAAAAAATAAATAATGAAATGGGGATAACGGTTATAGTTATCGAACATATGATGCGGGTATTAGTCGAGATTTCAAATAAACTGATGATTTTAGATAATGGAAAAAAGATCAGTTTTGGGAATCCCGAAGATGTGGTGAAAGACCCGAAGGTTATTGAAGTTTATTTAGGGGATGAAAGTGCTTGAAGTAAAAGGCGTCAATACGTTTTATGATGATTTCCAGGCTCTTTACGATGTAGATATAACGGTAGAATCAGGCAGTCTTGTCGCAATGTTCGGCCCGAACGGCCACGGTAAAAGTACATTACTTCAAACAATTTGCGGGTTAGTGAAGCCCGAAAGCGGTTCTATTCAATATAATACCGTTGAACTGACTGAAATCGATACGACTGAGATTGTCAGTTTAGGAGTAGTATACATAGCGGAGGACCGTCATCTCTTTCCTGAAATGTCGGTTATTGAGAATCTTAAAATGGGCGCTTTTAATAAAAAAGCCCGGCCTTTTGAGAATGATAATTTAGCGTATGTTTTTGAACTTTTCCCGAAACTGAAGATATTGAGTAAAAAAGCGGCATCAACATTGAGCGGAGGAGAAGCGAGAATGTTAGCTATCGGCCGGGGGCTTATGTCTCATGCCGATTTTTTGGCAATCGATGAACCTTCTTTAGGTCTTGCTCCGAACCTTCGGATGGAAGTATTTGAAAAAATCAATAACATTAAAAAGGACGGCAGAAGTGTTCTCATTGTAGAGCAGAGTACGTCTCACATCGCGGACATGGCGGACCACATTTATTTGCTTGAGGACGGAAAAATCGTGGAACACGGCAGTTCGATAGATGATATAACGGATGAAAGCATGAAGCGTGTCTTTTTAGGAATAACATAAAAGGCTAACAGGACGGATAAAAAGGATGACACAACTTTTTGAGATTTTGGTAAGCGGAGTGACAATAGGGGCGGTTTATTTTCTCATTGCCGTTGGGTTTTCCCTTATCTACGGAGTATCGCGCGTTCTTGTGTATTCATATGGTTCTTTTTTTACATGGGGCGCGTACATTGCCTGGGTCCTTTCGGTAGGGGTATTCCATCTGCCCTATTTTTTGGTTTTTATTTTAGCGATACCGCTTATGGCGGCTCTCGGAATTATCGTTGAGCGGGTTGTCGTGCGGCCGCTCCGATCGCGGCCCGCCTTCGACTGGAATGTCCTGCTTGCGACTGTCGGAGTTGCCTTATTTTTAGATAATCTAGCCCAGGTTATTTTCGGGGCACGCACAAAATCTCTGCCCGCGCTCCTGGAAGGCACGATACAAATCGGAAATATCGTAATAAGCTCTCAGCAGGTTACAATGCTGATTCTTGCCGCGGTTTTCGGAATTGGACTTACTGTATTGTTGAATAAAACAAAGATAGGAATGGCTATGAGGGCGGTTGCTCAAGACAGCACCGGGGCCCGTATCGTCGGTATCCCAATTAATAGAATTTATATGATCACTTTTGGTATTTCCGCCGCGTTATGCGGAGTAGGCGGTATTCTCCTCGCCCCCCGGTTTTTCATAAAACCGATGGGTGGATGGAATTTCCTGGTGAAGGCCCTCATTATCGTTATTGTAGGAGGCCTCGGGAGCATAAAAGGGACTCTTTTAGGAGCATTTATTCTTGGAATCCTGGAAGCGTACATAGGATGGCAGTTCGGGCTGATGTGGGTACTGCCGTTCTGGTTTATCATTTTGCTTATTATTTTATTAATACGCCCGCAAGGCTTGCTTGGAAAGGATATTGCATGAAAACAAAGCGACATTTCTTAACGTATCTTATCTTGATAGGAATAGCCGCAATTTTACCGCTGTTTTTCAGTAATAACAGTTATGTTATGCATCTTTTTATCATGGCACTTATATGGGGGATTGTCGCTGCTTCCTGGGATTTAATTCTTGGCTATGCCGGGATATTCAATTTGGGGCAAATTGCCTTTTTTGCAATCGGTGCATATGCTTCCGGAATGCTTTCAAAACATTTGGGTATATCTCCATGGCTGGGAATTCCCATCGGCGGGATTATCGGCGGTTTTTTCGGATTTCTCATCGGACTGCCCTGTCTTAAGCTGAAAGGTATCTACATAGCCCTTATGACGCTGGCTTTTTACGAGGTGGTGGGTCCGCTTATTACGGTGGGGCGCGCAGTGGGGACCGGCGGTCAGCAGGGGCTGTATCCTATTCCGCCGCTGCGGCTTGGGTCGTATATATTTAATTCTTCCGAGTTAGTGCCGTGGTATTACGTCGCTTTTGTTTTATTTGTCGTATTTTTGTTTGTTATTTACAGGCTTATCAATTCTAATTTTGGACTGGCCTTTACGGCCTTGCGGGACAGAGAGGACCTCGCGAAAAGCCTGGGGATAAACAAATATATGGCTTCCCTCTTGTTAACGGCTGTTGCCGCGGGAATAACGGGGGCCGCCGGCGCCTACTACGCGCATTATGTATCGGTTATATCTCCGCGGCTCTTGGGGCTCGAAAACTTTTTATTTCTGTTAATTATGGTCATTCTCGGGGGTGCGTCGAATTTTCCCGGAGCGGTTATCGGCGCATTTGCCGTAACGTTTTTAAATGACTGGCTGAGGGTTTTAGAGGACTTTCGGCTGCTTGCGTTAGGAGGGCTCCTGGTAGTGATAATAATTCTTTTCCCGAAGGGGATAATGGGAAGCATAGACAGACTGACGGAAATCGTACGGGTATACAGAGGGAAAAAAATCTCTTTAAAAAAAAATAATTAATGAAGAG
>CAZSGZ010000067.1:0-15576 GCA_964606455.1 uncultured Spirochaetales bacterium | reverse complement strand
TGCATCGATTGTGTTAGGCCTTACCTTCGTATTTTAACGTTTTTACTCTCCGCTCGAATATTTTGCAGCCAACGGCATCGAATTTGCATATCCGACGCAAACCCTCTTTGTTGCAGATTCCGTGAATTAATACTATACTTCCTTGTTATGCAGCCGCATGAGGACAAGTATGAATACATCATCAACTCTTCCCAGGATTTTATCACCCTCATTAACCGGGACTATACCTACACCGTTGTAAACGACAGTTACTGCAAAGGTATTAACAAAGAAAAAAACGAGATCCTCAACAGAACGGTGGCCGCTGTCTGGGGACAGGACATTTTCGATTCAAAACTGAAAGGGTATCTCGATAAATGTCTCGCGGGAGAAGAGGTCCACTATATAGAAACGTTCAAATTCGGACTTCAAATACGATATATGCACGTTTCCTACTATCCGTACTACGATGAAGGCTCGGATACGGTCACTCATGTCTGTGTTTTTTCCCACGACATTACCAAGCTTGGTGAAATTGAGTCGAAACTTATCAACTACGAGTTCCGGGACCCGGTAACGGGTCTGTTCAACCGGCGAAGCCTCGAAATTATTCTCGATATGGAACTGGAAAAAGCCAGACGCTCAACCCACGAACGGCTCCGGGGCATTCTGTACATCGGGATAGAAAACCTTACCGAAATCAACCGGCGGTTCGGTCATAACATCGGCAACCTCCTTTTAGAGAATGCCGGATTAAAGGTCAAGGAAATTCTCCGCACCAGCGATTATGTGTTCAGATATGAGGGTAACGAGCTTGTCCTCCTTCTGTCGAAACTCGCACGGGACACCGACGCCGCTAAGGTTGCGCAGAAAATCTACGAAGCAATTGTCAGCCCCTACAATTACAACAACTTCACCATCAGCCTGGAATGTTATATCGGTATCGCCCTCTTTCCCGACGACGGTGACGACCGTGAAACAATCCTGAAAAACGCCATTACAGCCTTGGACGAAGCGAAAAAATGCGGATACAGCTACCAATTGTTTGACGAGAGCCTTCACGAAAAAGCGGTAACAAAGCTTCACTTAGAGCGTGACCTGCGGAACGCGTTTCAGAAAGAAGAGTTTGAACTGTACTATCAGCCCATTGTGGATACCGATTTTATCATCCGCGGTGCCGAAGCTTTGATCCGCTGGGACCATCCGGAAAAAGGCCTTATTCCGCCGAATGATTTTATTCCGCTAGCTGCCGAAATCGGATTAATTGAAGACATCGGGAAGTGGGCCCTTTTTACCGCCACGGGGCAGATCAGGAAATGGCTGTCGGAATACGACCTGTATGTTTCCATCAATTTAGTGGCACCGCAGTTTGAAAACGAATACCTTTCTGAAATTATTACCGCCGCCTTACGGAAGGCCGGCAATCTGGACCCCGCGCACCTGAAACTGGAAATTACCGAGTCCGAAGGAATGGCCAACCCGGAAATGTCAATTACGAAAATGAACGACATTATGCGGCTCGGTGTTGAAATTTACATCGACGATTTCGGCACGGGCCTCTCTTCGCTGAATTATCTCAAGTATCTGCCGGCCTCGAGTTTGAAGATCGATAAAGTTTTTGTCGATGAAATAGAAGACAAACCGGAAGAACTGGCCTTCTTGGAAGCGATTATTGCCCTGGCAAGAACGCGCGGGAAGCAGACAATCGTGGAAGGTGTTTCGACGGCAAAACAGGTGGAGCTTCTTACCTCTGTCGGGTGCGAACGGATGCAGGGATACTATTTTTCCCGTCCCGTCCCGGCGGACCAGTTCGCGGTCTACTTCAAGAACGGCGGGAAGCTGCCTCCCGTGTAATTGTTTCTACAGCCTCGGCATACACGGCAAGGGCCTGGATACCCGCAGGATGGAGACGGTAGACCCCCCGCTCCACCCGCTCGAACCAGCCGTAGACATTTTTCGATACAATATCCTGTGTTTTTACGGAGCACCCCTCCTCCCGCAGCTGTTTCGGCGACATCTCGCCGTTTTGCTTCAGGACCGCGGCAATCCGGAGCGCTTCCTGACGGTAGGCGAAGATCTTCTTTCCAGCGGCGGGTTCGCCGGCGGTATTGAACTCCGCGTAGCGCCCGTCAATCTCCCGGAGGATGGCGCGCTTCTTTCTGCCGCTTTTCCGCCGGGTGTAGGGAAGAGGATGAAATAGTACCTCGATTCGGACTTTTTTCTTCATGGTACGGACAAGAATGAGCCCGATTTCGAGCTGCCGTAACAGGAGTTTGATCTCCGGATTACCGCCGGGGTATTTTTTCGTGCCCTCCACCGGTACGGCGATATACACCGATTCGGTAATTTCTTTCCGTTTGGCAGCCTGAATCAGCAGCTTCATGGACAGCTTCGTTTTCAATTCGATAATGATAAGGTCATCATCTTTTACAGCGGCAATATCGCAGTTCTTTACTTCCGAATGTACCGAGTAGCCCTGCTGTTCTAAATAGACCTTCAGCGGCGGGAAAAGTTCCGTTTCATCCATAATTGCTGCTATTCTTCCTCAACGGCGTCCTCTAAATCGGCAATACTGCTGATGTGGACAATTTTGCCCTCCTGGGTGAAATACCCCTCCTTTACCATGCCGGAAAAGCACCTCGAGAGCGCCGGCCGGGTGACGCCGAAAATTTCCGCGAGGACCTCCTTTGTAACACGGAGCTCCGGGCTTTCGGTCCCCTGCTTGTTGGCCAAATCGAGAATGTACGCCGATATTTTCTGCTTTATCGTAGAAAACTGGAGGGAATACATTTTATCGGCTAAGAGAGTAACCCGGTCCCCCATATCGCTTAGAATATTTTCTAAAAGAACAATGCTCCGCTGCATGGCCTGAAACACCGTTTTTTTCGGTATCTCAAAAAGGTAACACTCCCGCTCCGCCGTCAGGGTTACCGGCAGCAAATTGTCGGTCGCGAAAAGTACCGCGGCGGCCGCCGTCTCCCCTTCCCGAATCGATTCAACTTTCAGCACTTTTCCGCGAAAATCCTGAAACTCCGCAGTCATACTTCCGGTCAATACAAGCATCAGCCGCTCGTACCGATCTCCCCGGAAGGCGATAATTGCCTCTTTGTGAAAATGGCGTACCCCGCAGCCCTGCTGCTCTACGAGCCAGCGGAGGGTGGTTTCCTCCGTCCCTGCAAAGAGCTGACACCGTTGAAGGGACGTTAGTATTGATGCTTTATCGCTGTACATACCTGTATAGTACAAAAAAAAACCTTTTTTGTAACAAATGTTACGTCATTTTTTTCCTCCCTCCTGTATCTTTCATACAGATTTACAATTACCAGGAGGAATATATGTTTTGTTTTCAATGTCAGGAAGCCGCGAAAAATGAAGGCTGCACGGTCCGGGGGGTCTGCGGCAAACGGCCGGAAACAGCGGATCTGCAGGACCTGCTGATATATCAACTGAAGGGGATAGCCGAACTTGCTTCACTGCGGCCGGAGACCGTCGACAGGGAGGTAGGCAGATTTATTTCGAAAGCCCTGTTTGCAACCATTACCAACGTGAATTTTGATGATGAACGCTTTTTCACCCTTATTGAAGAGGCGGAAGCCCTCCGCCGGGACATTGCCGACCGGCTGACATTGTCCACGGAGGATCATGCAAAACTGCCGGAAAACTGTACATGGATACCCGAAAGCCGAAGTCAAATTGAAGAAAAAGCCGCGAGCGTCGGCATTGTAACGGAAACGAACGAGGACATCCGTTCTCTGAAAGAACTGACGATATACGGCCTGAAAGGAATAGCGGCGTATACCCATCATGCCGAGATACTGGGACATGAAAACGACGATATATACCGGTTTTACATACAGGCGCTCAGCTCAACGGTAGAAGAGAAGTCCGCCGATGAACTCACGAACTTGGTTTTGGAAACCGGCGCCGCCGCGGTGCAGGCAATGGAGCTTTTAGACGCCGCTAATACCGGGGCCTACGGCCATCCGGAAATAACCAGCGTCGACATCGGTGTAGGGAAGAATCCGGGAATCCTTATTTCGGGACATGATTTGAAAGACCTGGAAGAACTGCTGCGGCAGACCGAAGGGACCGGTATCGACATCTACACCCACGGTGAAATGCTCCCGGCACATTACTACCCCGCTTTCAAGAAATACAGCCATTTTGTCGGAAATTACGGCGGTTCCTGGTGGAAGCAGAACAAGGAATTCGAGTCCTTTAACGGACCAATCGTGATGACCACAAACTGCATTACCCCGGTAAAGGACTCCTACAAAGACCGGATATACACGACCGATGTTGTCGGATACCCTGAAGTGCAGCACATCCCGGAACGGGGCAACAGCGGCAGCAAGGATTTTTCAGCGGTTATTGCCAGGGCGAAGAACTGCGCTCCACCGAAGGAAATCGAGACCGGACATATTACCGGCGGGTTTGCCCACAATCAAGTTACCGCCTTAGCGGACAAGGTGGTTGAAGCTGTGAAATCGGGTGCCATTAAGCGTTTTGTGGTAATGGCAGGCTGCGACGGACGGCAGGGTTCCCGGAGTTACTTTACCGAAGTTGCCGAAACTCTTCCGAAAGACACGGTTATCCTTACCGCGGGCTGCGCGAAATACCGGTACAACAAACTCGACTTAGGGGACATCGGAGGGATCCCCAGGGTACTCGATGCCGGACAGTGCAACGACTCATACTCCCTGGCCGTTATCGCGCTCAAACTGAAAGACGCCTTCGAACTGGAAGACATCAACGATCTGCCGCTCTCCTTCGATATTGCCTGGTATGAGCAGAAAGCCGTTACCGTCCTGCTCGCGCTGCTGCATCTCGGCTTCAAGGGCATCCGTTTAGGACCGACCCTGCCGGCGTTTCTTTCCCCGGGTGTCGCGAAAGTACTTGTCGACACCTTCGATATTAAACCGATTTCCGACGCAACGTCGGATGTCGAAGCTATGATGGCCGGCAACTAGGTACCGTTTCCGGGACCCTCAAAACAAGTAGATGCCGCGGCGTGAATTATATGCCGCGGCATGTTTTTGTCTTACAGTTTGTCTTACAGTTTGTCTTACAGCCGCAGCTCTTTGAACTCCCGGGCCCTGCCTTCGATTGCCGGCTCCGCCGCGAGGCGTTCGATACTCGACGCTCCGAAAAAGCCGGTACACCCTTCGGTGTGCTGAAAGATGTACTCCGCGTCCCGGGGTTCGGCAATCGGGCCGCCGTGGCAGATAACGAGAATGTCTTTGTTCACCCCCGCCGCCGCATTACGAATCTCCTGTATCCTCCGTGCCGATTCCTCTAACGAGAGTGTCGTTACCGCCCCTATCGAGCCTTTGTTCGTTGTCCCCATATGGGCAACGACAATGTCCGCCCCCGCTGCCGCCATCTTTTCAGCCTCGCCGGGGGAGAAAACGTAGGGGCAGGTAAGCATATCCATTTCATGCGCTAAGGCGATCATATCAATTTCCAGCTGAAAACTGATGCCCGTCTCTTCAAGGTTTTTCCGGAACTGCCCGTCCATGAGCCCTACGGTGGGAAAATTCTGCACCCCGTCAAAACCCATATCTTTCAGTTCCCGCAGAAAAACACGCATGAGCCTGAACGGGTCCGTACCGCAGACACCGGCTAATACCGGCGTGTGTTCAACCACCGGGAGCACTTCCTTCGCCATATCGACAACAATGGCATTGGCATCGCCGTAAGGCATCAGCCCCGACATCGATCCTCTTCCGGCCATCCGGAACCGGCCGGAGTTGTAGATAATAATGATATCGGCCCCGCCCCGTTCGGCAAACTTTGCGGAAATACCGGTCCCGGCGCCGCATCCCAGCAGGGGGCGCCCCGCGTCCACACTTTCCCGGAGCCGCTGTATAATTTCATTCCGATTGATAAATGGCATGATAATGTTCCTCCATTGCGCGTAAAAACGCATCCGCCGCCGCGTCGGCGAATTCTGTGTCGTTGATGTTATACGATAATTCGTAAAGGTCAATACCGGGGGAAAGGAAGCGCCGAAGTGCATCGAAAAGAGCGGCGTCCGCTTCGGGGTCCCAGAACTCCCCCCCTTCGGAATCAAGAAGAGAAACACCCCGGAGGGGAAGAAACACCGCCGAAGGGCCCTTCGCGGAATTGACTTTTTCTGCAATTATTTTTCCAATTTTCCAGTTTTCATCCTTCGTTGTCCGCATGAGGGTTACATTCGGGTTCCATGAATACAGGTGTCTGCGCCGGTACCGGGAGGGGACCGTATCGACGGACCAAAAATTTACCATATCCACGCAGCCGGGAACAACAACCTGCGGGACACCCTTTTCCCCGGCGGCGGTAAGCCTGTCCGGTCCGGCACTCAAAACCCCTCCGGCAAGTTCATCCGCTAATTCGGTAGTGGTCATATCAATGACGCCGGCAATACGTCCCTGCCGGACTAAGGCCTCCATCGTTTTCCCTCCGGCACCGGTTGCATGAAAAACAACGGGTTCGAACCTGCCGTGGGCGCCAATTTGCCCCGTACACTGCTTTACGGCGGCGGTGGTATTGCCGAACATCGTTGCCGCCGCGATGAGTTTTTCCTTTCCTTCCGTTCCGGTACCGGCTTCCATCATTCCCGCGACGGCGCCGGCAGCGCGTCTGTATACATCCGCGCTTATCATATTCACGCCGGCGATATCAACTATCGAAGGGAACATAACGATATCGCTCTGCCCGACATAGATGTCCGTCTGCCCGGATGCTAAGGTTGTTACCATGAGTTTCGGCACTCCGATCGGCAGTTCCCGCATCGCGGCTGTAATGACTGAGGTCCCGGCACCTCCCCCCGCTCCGATAACACCGCTGATTTTTCCCATTTCGTACAGTTCCGGAAGAATTTTCCGAAGACCTTTCTGCATAATAGAGAGGGCGCAGCCCCTGTCCCCCTTCTCCCGCAGAATCTTCAGCGCTTCACCCCCGGCGGCGGCAACTTCTTCCGCGGAAACATCGGTTTCGCAATCGACGGGGCCGACCACACTTGTATCGATCGTTACAACCGGAAAGCCCCGGTGCTTCAGTTCCCCGAGCAGAAATTGAAGGTCTTCGCTCTTTGTATCGAAGGAGCCGATTAAACAGACCGCGCCTCTCTTTTTTGCCATACATAGAAGACTAAATCAGCATTAACCAAGTGTCAATTCGATGCTATACTATTTTCATGAAACAAGGTGTAATGAGATTTTTACTGGCAGCCGCGGCCGCGGCAGTATTGTTTGGAAGCTGCGCCGGGTCCATGCAGGCACGTCCTGGGGGCGAAATACAAACCGTTTCATCCTGGAACAATACGGAACGGGTAACGGTTAGGTACGGCACGGTTGAAGGCAGGGAGAAAAAGGGTGTTGTTTCCTGGTTCGGTATACCCTACGCAAAACCGCCGATAGGGGAATTGCGCTGGAAGGCGCCGAAGGACCCGGCGCCCTGGAGCGGGGTCTATCAGGCAACGGGAAAGCCGCCCGCCGGGATGCAGTACGGTATTTTTCCGAAAAAGGCCGTTATCGGGCAGGAGGACTGTCTCTATCTCAACATTTGGCGGCCGGCGGACGAAACCGAGGGGCTGCCGGTGTACGTGTGGATCCACGGCGGGGGAAATTCATCCGGTTCCTCCACCTTCGTTTCCGATTACTTCGGTGTTCCCTTTGTTAGTGAAACCCAATCGGTTTTTGTTTCCATCAACTACCGCCTCGGTCCCTTCGGCTGGTTTACCCATCCGTCCCTTCGTACGGATGCATCTTCCGAAGATGCCTCGGGTAATTACGGCCTGTTGGACATTCAGCATGCCTTGCGGTGGATACAGGAAAATATCGGCGCCTTCGGAGGGGACAACACCAACGTTACCGTTGCCGGGGAATCCGCCGGGGGAATCAATATCCTCGCCCTGCTGCAGTCGCCCCGCTCCGAAGGGCTGTTTCACAAGGCAATTATCCGAAGCGGCGGCATTATGCAGTCTACAATTGCCGAAGGGGATACAGCGTCGGAGATGGTCCTCCGGAAGCTGCTTACGCGGGACAAATATAAACCGGAGGAAATGAAAGCAGTATTCGATACGTGGTCGGACACGGAAACCGCTGCATACCTCCGCTCCGCGAAGGCAAAGGACATTCTCCGCTGTTTTGAACCGAGAAGTTTCGGGATGATTTCCCTTCCCCTCCTGTTCCGAGACGGGACCGTTCTCCCCGCCGAAGGGGAAAACGTTTTTTCCGACGGTACCTATCCCATGAAGGTCCCGATCATTATCGGGAGCAACGAAGACGAGGTAAAATTGTTTTTCGCGGGCAGGCGGGAACTTCGGAAGCAGGAACAGCTCTATCAGGCAGCCGCCCAGCTCGGCTCGGACCGGTGGCGGTTAGACGGTGTCGATTCCCTTGTCCGAAAACTAGTCCGCCGCGAAGAACAGCCGCCGGTGTTCACCTACTATTTCCGCTGGGGGGCCCTGGACGGGGCCGGGGAAAGCGTTCTTCCCTGCAGCAGGGGTGAGCTTCTCGGGGCATGCCATGCCGCGGAGGTCCCGTTTTTCCACGGTACCGTGGAGACCAGTCCCTTCGGCATTGTTTTCTATACCGGTAAAAACCGGCCAGGAGCCGAACAGCTCGGCACCGTTATTGTCCAATATACGAAAGATTTCCTCCATATGCCGGCGGCCGGGAAGGAGACCCTTACGGCGGACTTCGGAAGGGCCCCCGTTTGGCTCCCCTGGACGCCGGGGACCGGACCGAAAACCCTCCTCCTGAACGCGGGCTACACCGATCTGAAACTCGGAATGTCGGAGATGGAATTTACACAAAGTTCGGTGGACCGGGCATTGAAGGAAAACTTTCCGCCGGAGATTTACCGGAAAGCACTCGATTTCGTTGACGAAAATCAGCTCAATCTCGAAAGCCTGGAAAAGCGGTAACGGCAGGGGACAGTAGTGCTGCAGCAGACCTCATTCCGGGACCTTCCCAATCTCCTTGTAGCGGACAAAAACGGCGGTATGTTCGACATCCCGGAGCTGCTTGCGGCGGGAATGGAAGGCGCGGCCCCGGTGCTTCCCGCTTCCTCCGACTTTATCGAACTCCCCTACGGCAGCGACCTGTTCCTGCTCCCGGACCGGATACCCGTCGGCTACGACCCGGAAGCCGGGGATTTTGTACTCCTTCCGGAATACGAAGGAGAACGGGTATTTCCGGTAGCGGCGTTTATGGCCCCCGCCCATATGCAGTATTACCTCCCCGCCTACCGTGAGCATACCGGCGGTACGAGCCGCCGGCAGCTTACGCCCCTGCCGCTGTACGGCTATAGCGCCGCGGGCTGGAGGGGAGAAAAAACCTTCGTTACCGGTACGCGGATCGATCCGGACATCCGGCAGGACCTGGCCTGCGTCGATTTTGACGCAATCGATTATCTGGCGCCGGGGGTATTACAGCGGTTCCCCGGAAACCGGCTGGTGGAGCATCTCGTGGAAAACTGCGCCCTCTGCTACGGCTGTCCCGCCGCCCGCAACTTTGTTTTAGGCAGGTGGGAATGTCCGGTGCCGACGAGCAGGGTCTGCAACGCGGGGTGCATCGGCTGCATCTCCTACCAGCCCGATACAAGCGGCATCAACCCCGCCCAGAACAGAATCGCCTTTACTCCAACGGTAGCAGAAATTGTCGAATTTACCGTCCCTCACCTTGAACACGCGGACAATCCGGTCATCAGTTTCGGCCAGGGATGCGAAGGTGAACCCCTGCTGGCCGCGGATTTGATTGCCGAAGCGATAACCGCTATAAGGAAACAAACCGGCCGGGGCACCATCAACATCAATACAAACGGCAGCCTTCCCGGTGAAGTGGAGAAACTCTGCAATGCGGGGCTGGACAGTATCCGGGTCAGCATGAATTCTCTGCGCGGGGATGTATACAGAGCCTATTACCGGCCGGGGAATTATACCTTCGATGATGTACTCGAATCGATATCCGTCGTATCACAACACGGGAAGTGGACCTCCCTCAATTACTTTATTTTCCCCGGCGTTACCGACCATCCCGACGAAATTGCCGAGCTGTTCGCGTATCTTAAGAAGGGAAACCTCAATATGATCCAAACGCGAAACACCAACATCGACCCGCTTTTCTACTGGCGGGGCCTCGGGTTTACCGTCGAAGAAGAAACCGAGTGCGTTGGAATGGCGGAATGGCTTCGTTTGGTGAGAACGCGGTTCCCTGAACTGAAACTCGGTTATTTCAATCCTCAGGTACGATAGGTCCGTACTGGCGGAACATATTGGAGGCCACCAGATTGACCGCCCCCTTCTTTCCCAAAAGCCTGCGGAGAAAAAATACCGCCGCCTTGTTTTTTCCGCCCGGTATAAAATATGGTGTTTTCCCGAGCCTGCGGAATGTCTCCTCCGCAACGGGACGGGGGTGCATTTCGGGCGCGGAGGAGCGTCTGCCCGGAAGCTTTGTGGCCAAATAATTCGGTGTCAGAGTGGCCCCGGCAACACAGGAAATAACGTCCACGCCGTAAAACGAAAATTCTTTCCACAGCGACTGGGCAAGAACAAGATTATAGGCCTTGGACGCGGCGTAACTCGCGACCATGGGAGTCCCCTGCAGGCCGCTCATGCTGGACATGAGGATTATCCCCCCCTTCCGCGCTTCCGTCATTCTTCCGCCGAAATAGTGGGTAAGCAGGAGCGGTCCCCGGCAGTTGGTATCGATTACCTCCCGATGTTCCTCCGGAGAGAAGGATAAAAACGGACCTACATAACTGCTGCATGCATTGTAGATAAACAGGCCGACAGAGCGGTCGCCAAGGGCCGTATCGATTTCCTCTACAGCACCGGGGGACGCCACATCACACTGAATGGGGAGCACATCCACCGGGGCCCTGCTTCGGACCGCTTTTTCCGCCGATTCGAGCTTCTCCTTCCTCCGTCCGGCAACGGCCACATGCAGACCGTATTCCGCGGCAAGCAGGCTGAATTCGAGGCCCAGCCCTTCCGTCCCCCCGGCAACAAAGGCCCAGGGACCATAGTTCCTTCGGAAGGAATCAATCCTGTGTACAGAAGCCATGCCAGCACCTCCCGTCGTTTTCAATCAGGGCAGCGCCGCCTAAGGGAATCGAACCGTCTTCATACCCTTCCATTTCCGCGGTACTTGATTTTTCAATAAGCGGATCGACGATCTTCCAGGAATAGCGTATCTCGTCCTCGCAGGGAAAGAGGATCGCGTCATTTTCCAAAATTTTCTGCAGGATCTGTTCATACGCTTCGGGAGTATTGATTTTAAAGGTCTCGAAATGGTCGAAATTCAGCTTCGCGCTGTCCACCTCATTCACTTCCCCGGGACGCTTCACGTTAATATACAGGTCAATTTTCATGTGGGGCTGTATTTCGATAATCATCGCGTTCGGAATATCATCGTGCTGCCTCCTCAGGCCGGAGCGGAATGATTTAAACTGTATATAGATAACCGACTGACTGTTCGGCAGTTTCTTTCCGGTCCTGATATAAAACGGCACATCCGAGAAGGTGTAATTGTTGAGAAAGGCCTTGAAGGCGATAAAGGTCGGGGAACCCCGCTCGCCGCTCTCCGGGTCCGGAAGGCCGGCGTATCTTCCTAAAGCGAAATCCGTTACCGGCAGCACCGATTTCAGGACCTTGATCTTTTCCTTTGACAGTTCCTCCTGGGTATATTCAACCGGTTCCTCCATGGTAAGACTCGTAAGAATTTGGAGAATGTGGTTCTGTACCATGTCCCGGATTACCCCGGTTTTTTCGTAGTATCCCAGCCGCTGATCGACACCGCTTTTCTCATCGATAATAATCTGCACGTGGTCGATAAAATCCTTGTTCCAAATCCCGTGGATAATATCGTTTTGAAAACGGAGGATTAACAGGTTCTGAATAAACTCTTTTCCTAAGTAATGGTCTACCCGGAAAATTTCTTCGTCTCTGAACACCCGCTTCAGGACCTCGTTGTACATAACAGCCGATTGGTAGTCAAAACCGAAGGGTTTTTCTACAATGACCTTTTTGGAAATATCCGTGCCCAGGTAGGTGTTGATTTTACTAATCCCCTCTACCGCTTTTTCATACAGATAGGGGCTCAACGCCATGTAATAGAGACATTCGATGCCGCCGTGACGCTTCTGCAAACCCTGCAGACTCTGCAGAAGTTTGATATTGTCCGTTTCTTCATCCATATCGTAATTGATGTAGCTGCAGATTTTCCGAAACTCCTCATCGTCGATATCGATCATCTCCGTGAAAAAATCCTTCTCCGTTTCAAACCTTCGGCCGAGAAAAATAATTTCGAATTGATACTCTTTTTTAAACAGTTCGTAGTACGCGGGAATAAGTTTCTTTTTCGCGAGGTCCCCGGTACCGCCGAATTGTATGACAATCTGTTTCATGTTCCCCTCTCCTGATCGTGAATTATATACAGAGTTTCGGCCCTTTTAAAATATGCGGCCGGGCAGCTATAAAATGAATCTGAATTGTTAAATTGCACAAAGGCGGTTTTCTTGGAAGTGCCGAAAAACAGAAGCACAATCACCGTTGTGTTAGAAAAAGCGCGGAATGTCAGCGTTATCCGCACCGGAGGGGGTTTCGGCGAATTACGGACCACCTCCACCTTCGACGCTGAATCGAGGGCCGGGTGCCCGGGAAACAGGGAACAGACATGTCCGTCCTCTCCTACCCCGACAAAGGCAAGATCGAAGGCCGGAAGCAGCTTTTCATATTCTTTCGCTCCTTGTTCCGGGGGCAGGTTAATGTCCGGAAAAACTAATTGCTCCTCCCGTACCGCTCCTCCCGCGCACAGTTTCCGAAACAGCTGCTCACGCAGCATTTCCTGATTAAAATCGGACCCGATACGTTCATCCGTTAAATAAAACCGGCATTTTGCAAGCAGCCCGGAATCGATACGTTCGACGGCCGTCAATACGGGTGAAATACTCCTTCCCCCGGACAAAAGAACGGCATAGCTGTCCTTCCCCGTTCCGCCGTCGGAAAATATGTCGGTTAAAAATCCCGCGGCGGCGGAAGGCGGTGCAAAATAGTGTTCCGACTGCATATCTTATCGGTCGATTTCTATAACCTTCGGCCGCGACGTACGATACCGGGGCATGGCCATTCCAATATCGGCGTTGATGTAAGTCGGATCGCAAATGACATACCGCTTTCCGTTGTAACTGACGGAGTCTCCCGAAACGGGCTTGCTGAACTGAACGGCAGTGGCAATATGCCCGGGATAATCCAATGCAATGACATCGAGCCCCATAATTTCCTCCACGAGGTAGGAAAACAAAATTGACCTGTCTTCGCAGTCGCAGTAGGGATAGAACAGGGATTCCTCCACAAACATCGGTTTTTCAATACCAAACTGCTGCTGATCGGTTTGATATTCAAAGGCGGTCTGCACAAAGCGCAGAAGTAAATTGACGGCCTCGGTTTCGGAACGCCCGTCCACAAGGATCTGCAGGCTGCCGATTAAGGAATGCCTGGTATTCATTGAAACGGGGGCGGCAAAATAGATATCCAGGTCCGTCTGCGGATATTCCTCCCCCATGGAAATGAGGTTCTGGTCTATCCGGACCTCGATGCTGTAGGGTTCTCCCCGATACATGAAGTTCAGGGTGCGGGCGGTAAGATCGTCTCTGAATTTCGGTACTTCCGGTATTTTCATACTGATGTTTCTTCCCGTTTCCGGATTATCGCCGCTGTATGTGTAAAAACTGCCGACGTTTTTTGCCGGACTTCCCTTTGAAAAGAAGTAATAGTACGGTCCGGCGGAATGGAAATAAAAATACAGCACATCGTAGATCATATTATCAGCGGGAAGCAGGATGTACACATTTCTTCCGTCGGCGCTGTAACCGGCACGAACGTCGTAGCCGGACTTTACCAGGAGAAACCAGGTGACAATGTCCGCGGTGAGGGAATCGCCGGGATACAAGGCGGCCGCAGCCCCCGAAATGAGTTTGAAATACGCCCAGTCGTTCAGCTTTGCCCGATTCCTAAGCGCCTTGCACTCATCGAGCATATCCTGATATTCCCATTCGTTGAAGGCAAGCCAGGCATTGCTGAAATCACCGTTCGAAAGGGGGGCGCCGATATTCAGTTCCGGCTTGCCCGGATCGGGAAGATAGAGTTTCGTTCCGCCGAAAAAGGGGACCGCAAAGGTGCCCCGAGTCTGCCGGGTATACTCCGCGGTAAACCGGGCTACATCGGTATCTACCGGCGGATTCGTTGGGACCGTCACGCTCTTTTTAAAATATTTTCCGGCATTGTCCGCGGATTCTTTTGTATAGCCGGGAGTAACGCTCGGAGGTGCAGCAGGTTTTGGTTCAGGGTCCCATGTGTTTGCTTGGAAAGCCTGAAATTCCTCCCATTCGGTTTTCAGGAATTCCGCGAACTGACGGTCTTCCTCGGAGAGGAAGCTCTCGAATTCCGCCTCCTGCCGGCGTTTCCACTCTTCATAACTTTCCTGTCCGAACAGCATGCTTCCGGCGGCGGTTATCAACAACAACACGGACACTGCTTTTTTATTCATGGCGCGACTCCTCCATACAGAAAATAGTAGCACATATAATTGGACTTATTATACCTTGTGTGGTATAAAAGTTCTATGTTTGGTATCGATGCCGGCGGCACGTATATTAAATTCGGTGAACCTGTCCACGACGTTATGGAAATGCACCCGCTTCCGTATTCACGTGAGTGGCTTCAAACGCAGTGCCGCGGCGGAAGTCCTCCTTTTCTGATTACCGGGGCAGGGTCCGACGCTATTGTCAACTGGTTTCCCGACTTAGGGTTTGAAAAAGTGGGAGAACTGACCGCCACCGGGCTGGGGGGGGCCTACCTCGGGGGTGTCGACGAATGCATTGTCATCAATATCGGATCGGGAACTCCCATACTCCATGTCAATGTGGACGGGAAACAGGTCAGCCATCTAGGAGGATCGGGACTCGGATCGGCATCCGTGGTCGGACTTTCCTACTACATGACGGGAATTGAAGATTTGGACCGGATCGATGAAAAGGCCTTTGAGGGTGATCCGGACAAGGTAAATCTGCTGATACGGGATATTTACGAAAATCCGGAACAGGTAAAGCTTCCGGGAGACGTAACCGCATCGAATTTCGGAAAATATCAGGAATGGCGGCATATTAATTTGGGGAAACAGCCCGGACCAAAGGACCTGCTCGCGGCCCTGCATAAAATGATTGGAGAAACAATTGCCGTTATGGCAAACTTAGCCTGCAAGCAATGCTGTAAACCTAAACTGCCTGTTGTTGTTACCGGAGGCGGCACCCTGAACAGGGCCTTGATGAAATATTTGGCTATTACTTTTGCCTATCTAGACCAGCCCTACATCATTCCGTCAAAGGCAGTTTACAGCACCCTTCACGGGCTGTTTGTATTTAAAGACCTTCTCTAGACCGAACTCCTGTTCCACACCGCAGTATTCCCGTGCAAGCTGCTCGTACAGCGGCAGCGGGGCAGCGGTTTTCGGGGAAAGGTCCTTTTTCAGCTCCCCGTTAGAAAGATTTCCGTTTCCGACAATTTCTTCTACCTCCCCCCTCTCTACCAAAGTATTATCCGCGCGGCCG
>CAZSGZ010000066.1:704-15724 GCA_964606455.1 uncultured Spirochaetales bacterium | reverse complement strand
GAGCAGGTAATTACATAAAAAAAGCACGGTTGTGAGTACCACGAACCGTGCCCATGATTTTTAAATATCGAAACGGGTAGTTAAATCTCTTCTGCCCTACCGGTCACTTCTTTGGAAACATGTTCTTCTACATTTATTTCCAGGACTTCATCAAGATTATCGAATACCTTATTAAAAGCCTGTACGTAATACTCCATAAGTTCCATCTTTTGCGGGAACAGCGGATAAATCTCGGTTCCCACGATAAGAGAATTGGTCAATAGTGATAGGGTCTCTGGGTAATCTTCTTCTCGGTACTCGATTTCTTTTCCATAGAAAGGACAGGACCAGGGGCACCCTTTGCCGTAACCATCTTTTACCTTAAATAACGGATTAGAAGCAAGCGGTTTTGTCTGCCACACGGCAATATCAACTCCCTCCTCCTTCAGTGCTATAAAGAGTTTTTTTCGGAATTCCGAGGGATCGATTGTAACACCCAGTGCATCGATATCGAATCGGATCCTGTATTTGTAGTAATTTGTAACACAATTATCCGGAATAGTCGGAGGGATGAGCCCTTTTATTTTGCCAAGTTCCTCCCCAATGTAATCACCATTTTTTCTTGAATTCGCATTATTCTCATCAAGCCGAGTCAGCTGGCTGCGGGCGAATGCAGCGGGCATTTCCTGAGTTCTGTAATTCCATCCCAAAGTATAGGCTACATAGGAACGCCCCTCGCCTTCTTTCATGTATTCTCCGAACATTCTTACCATGTTTGCTTTGCCGCGGTATTCTTCACTGTTCGTTACGAATAGCCCCCCTTCCCCGCCCGGAAGATTCTTTGTTGAATTTAAACTGAAAATAGCCATATGCCCTAACGAACCTACAAGGCGTCCCTTGTATTTTGTACCGTGGGCCTCTGCGGCATCTTCTATAACCACCAGGTTATGACGGTCCGCGATTTCCATAATAGCATCCATGTCTGCCGGAATACCTTCAATGTGTACGGGAATGATAGCCTTGGTTTTTTCGGTTATTTTTTCTTCAATTTTGGTAACATCAATGTTATGGGTAATCGGATCAATATCGACAAATACCGGTATTCCGTTACTGTGAAGTACGGCAACTGCGGAAGCTAGAAAACTATAGGCAGACGTGATTACTTCATCTCCGGGACCGACACCGGCTGCTCGCACCGCCGCATGTAATGCGGCAGTTCCGCTGTTGAAAGCGATGCAATATTTCACCCCCATATACTCGGCAAATTCCGATTCCAATCCTTTACACTGAGGTGCATATGGACCCCAAAGAGTTCCTGAATCGAGTACCTCGGCCACCATCTTTTTATCGAGATCATTGATTACAGGCCACCGTACTTTTATGTCCTCAGGAACCGTTTTCATTCCTCCGTTAACTGCTAATTTCTTACTCATTTTTTTCCTCCAAAGGTTGAATTATTTTATATAACGTGCAGCGGTATTCCGCTGAACATACTAAATAGGGCTAATACATCTACTGATGAACTATAAAAAGTGATTTGGTGGTGTTCGGTGCCATGGGCAATGAGTTCATCTACAATATATCGGGGAGATTTATCGGGACGAAGTTTCATGGTATTTCCCATAACAAAAAGCTCAGGCTCTACGATTTTTCCGGTGTAAGCAACAAGCTGAAACTGTCCGTTTCTCTCTCCGAGCCGGCAGCAAACAACTTCACCCTCCTCGAACGGAAACTGAACTATAACACCCGGCTTCCAGATTTCCTCTACCGGATGAAGCGCATATTCGCCTTTCACGGAAGTGCAAAGGCTTCGGTTGGCCGCTCCGCAATGGTAATAATAAAGCAAACCTTGGTCCTCATCCGCTTTCATCAAATCAGTTAGGAACGAAGGACGTTCTGAAATATGGTCTCCTATGAGCATTGTTATAAGAGCAGTTACATCCGCTTCGCAGGCGGTGGGAATCCCGCTTTCATGAATTACAGATAATGCATAACAGGGAGAACAAACGTTATACTCCCTTAGTTCCGGCCAGCATCGTACCGATAAACCGTCAAGCTTATATGTTTCCACCAAATCTTTGAGAACCTTTTCTATTTTGAGCGCTTCGATAAAATGCTGTTTACCGACTCCTTTATTCCACTCGGATGAGGCGAGCTGCTCCGCTTCTTTTTCTACCGAACCGTCTGAAACAGCCTTTAGATTTTCAAAAAAAGTGTGCAGAGAAATATGCACTACCTCAGGTCCAACCTGTTTCCTTAATTCGAGTTCATTGAAGACATTTTCCACCATTCCGTCTGAACGGCTACCGATCATACCTACCACTGCATATTTGAGTTTAACGACAAGTTTTGCAGCAGATAGAAAACTGTCAATTCCGCCCCTCGCTTCCATTGTACCTATGTCACCGGTAATCGTTACAAAAGGCACCTCGAGTTTTGTGTAGACGCCGCCGATCTGGGTCATTCCGCAATACGCGCCTATTTCCGGCCACGGATATTGCAGTGGTTCCGTTGCGGGCCATAATGCTACCGGACAATCAAGAGGATAAACGATATCCACGGCAAGGTTATCCTGAGAATAAGTAGCAAGGTAAACGATAACTGCATCAATTCCATGATCCCGGAAATACCGACCAGCCTTTTTAGAGTCCTCTCGACAGTTTATGAAATCCTTATACTGAACTAGCTCAATCTCGAAGGAAGAACTCAATTCTGTTTGTACTTCACGGGATGTTTTAAGGCTGTATTCATCCACGGCGAAGGTCTCGGAAATAACCGCAAGTCCGACTTTCATACTCTTCTCCCTATACATTGCAAATAGGATAATTACCGATCGCTTTCCATCGTTCAAGTAACACGTTTGTCCGATGCCAATCATTCGTTTGCGGAACCAACTGATCTACAGGGAATAAAACAAACCCTCCCCCCGGAGCCAGTTCCCTTATCGCCTCATTTACCGCTTCCACGATTTCATCCTCACTTCCATCCCCGAGAGTTACGGCGGAATTAACCCCCCCCCATAGGCAGAGTTTCCCCTTCAACGTATCTTTTAAAAATTTTATACTCGTATTACCCTGAACGGGATCTGCACCGTAAAGACCGTCAAAGCCAATATCTAAAAAATCTGAGTAAAATGTCTCATACGATTTTGTAATGATATACACATACTTCATACCTGCTTGGTGTGTTATTTTTACAAGCTTAGTGAGATACGGCTTGAGTATTTTTCGATATAGTTCGGGTGTCCAAAAATCATCTATCTCATACCAGGCAGAATGAAATATGATTTCAACACCTTCATCCAGCAAAAGCAATAATCTTCGCTTTTCCCATTCAAAAATGATGGAAACAAGCTCTTCGATGAAGCCGGGATTATCAAATCCCGCATAAACAAGATTCTGAATTCCCATGAGCCATACCAAGCAATCTCCCAATGCAATTCTGCTCCCCTCGAACAAGACTCCTAATCGCCGCGCGGCTTTTTTCAATTCGGAAGCCTCTTCCTTGAAAAGGTCCATTTCATTTTTTCTTGGCTCACCGAAGAGATGTTTCAATTTAGGAAGGTCAGATTCATCTTTAATCAGGTATTCGGTTGCAACAGGTACTGCAAAATCACTGAATAAAGGAATATTATCTCCGTGAGGCCAGTTTTCTTTCTTGGGCACCGCTGTTGTCAAATCTCCTGAAGCTGTATGATAGATTTTTCGCATCACTGGTATGGACCCGTTTGACACGATATTTTTCGTAAAATCGGTTTGTATATTCTGAACGCCCTCAACCGTGTATTCTTCCGCCCATCCTAGCGGTGGTTCAAGACGGATTGTATCATCGACACCGAGTGCAAGCATCTGCTCGGTTTTCATAATCTGATTCCGATACGAATAAGGATACCGCACATCGAACTTGTTAATATTACCAAAACTGAAACCGAATTCCTTATCGAATGGTTCTCCCCGTCCCATTACCGCGAAAAAAAGCGGCACATGATCCGGCTCCTGAAAATTCATTGCTGCAATCATACGGTCACGTGAATTAAGTTCATATTTGAGCATATTTTTCCCCTTTCCTACTTTTTTCTCGATTCAACACTTTTCTGCCGTACCGCTTGTACATTTCTTAACCGGTCCGAATCCATTTCTTTCGGCTGATGACTTGCAAGCAGATCTTTCACTCTCTCCTTCACCCGAAACCCGAGAGTTTTTGCACCTTTACTGCGCCAATTTTCGTAATTGTTTCGGTCCATAAGCGGAAGCATTGTAGATTCCGTTTTAAAGTATTGCGCGGTATGTTCCTCTACTAAAAAATTCCCCCCGGGTCCGACTGAATTGATAATTTCAGCCGCCAGAGTATCCGTATTTATCCGGATTCCGTCTAAAAGACGATTGACCATCTTAATAATTTCATTGGTCAGTACTACCATTTCAACAGAACCCGTCATTCCCATTTCCATGTACCCGACATCATGGATCATATTCAGCCTTCCAAGTCCGTTAAGCATGCAGCTGAATGTAGATTCAATCGCCGCTTGTTCATCTACAATTTTCGAATCGGTAAGTCCCGCTGTTCCCCAACTTGGAATCCCGAATGCTTTTAATACCTCCGCGTGTGCGGCAACACCTATGCTGAATTCAGGGATACCGTGACACAAAGCTCCGGTCGTCATGTCCATGATGTTAGTCGCAACTCCTAAAATGAAAGGAGTTCCAGGCTGCCGCAGCTGGGCCAATAGTAAACCGGTCAGGGCATCGGCAAGACCAAGAACAATCTCTCCTGCAAGCGTTACCGGTGCGGTAGCCCCGTTAAGGGGAGAAGGGAAATATGCCTGCGGCATACCCATATCTGCGGAAAGAAAAATCTTATCAATCACCTCGGAGGGATGGACAAGGGGACATATTGGTTCCGGAAACGATACAATAAACGGTTTCTCCCTGAGATCATCTTCGTTGCCCCCCCTTGCTGCTGCCGCAATCTTATAAACATCCCGAACTCCCGTTTGGTCCGAACAGATAAAAGCAACCGGTTTTCGCGTGTTTGTAACCGCCGCTTCGAATTCATATACGTCGGCAACCTCTGCAGGTACTTCCTGGCAGGACCCTAAGGGCATTACCCACTCAATATGTTCGAGCGCATCACATACTCGTGCGGCATCCGCAATATCTTTAAGTCGGGTGGGGTGTTTGTTTATCTGATCAATATCAAGCGTGCCGGGAGTTGTCGGCCCTGTACCGAAATGGGAACTTTCACCGCCCACAGTAAAGGCTTCTTCTCCATCTCTATCGAACAGAGTAAAAGAAACGGGGGTACTCTCAATGGCATCTAAAACTATCTTTTCAGGTATATATACATTTGTATCATCGACCCTACAACCATTGTCACGTAGCAGCTTACGTCCTTCCTCGGATAATATTCGTACTCCCGTAGCAGACAAGACCCGTAAAACCGCCTTTTGTATTTCTTTAATTTCTTTTTCATCAAATAATTTAAATTCAGGCTTCACTCTATTACTCCTTAAATTTCTGTTTAGGCAAGTCCGGGTTCATTTTATTGACCCTTGGACCAAGCCCCGTATAAACCATCGTTGTGCAATAATATAGACGGCAATAATAGGCACAGAAACTATGACCGCTCCTGCCATAACTAGGGGTACATTCATGTCATGTAATCCCTGAAGAGATGTTAATTTAACAACCAACGTTTTTTTTGCCTCGCTCTGCAAAAAAATAAAAGCTATAAGTAATTCGTTCCAAATCCACATGCCGTTTATAATTATAATTGTACTGATTGCAGGGGAAAGAAGCGGCATAACGATTCTCCGGTAAGTAGCGAATCTCGAACATCCATCTATCTTAGCCATGTCTAAAAGCGCGTTGGGGACTGAATCCATAAAACTCGTTAACAGAAATATCGAGAACGGTAAAGTTACTCCAACATAAATAATAATTGGCGCGGGGTATGTATCTATGAGTCCAACATTTTTCATCAGTACAAATAAGGGTAGGAACATTACAATCGCGGGTATCGACATAAGAGGGACCATCATATTAAACATGAAATCCTTTCCGCGAAACCTCATCTTTCCAAATGCATATGCCGCTAAGGATGCTACTACGACACCGACAGCTACTGAAAATGAAGTAATTAGTATACTATTGATGAACATCCTAGGAAAATTAAAATTGAAAAGAATATTTTTAAAGTTTTCAAGCGTGAGGGAAACCGGCAAACCGATAATATTATTCAAATATTCGTAACGGGTTTTAAGCGCTGAAGAAATCATATAATAAATCGGTACCAGGTCGATAATTGAAATCAAAAACAGTAAAAGAATTATAAGTCCTATTCCAATTTTCTTTCTTATTTTATAACTAAAAACCATGAGTTAAACCTCCCTGCTCCGAAGAAGACGTTTTCTGATAACATACTGAAGGATGACAAAAATCATTGAGAGCAAGAGCAGAATTACGGCAGCGCTGGAGGCTACTCCTATTTGTCTGTATCTAATTCCGAGCCGATACACATAGAATTCAATTACATAGGTACTATGGATTGGGCCGCCTCGGCTCATTACAAAAATGTAATTGAACATCCATGAAAGAAAGTTGATGATATTGATAATTACATAGAATACGATTACATTTACAAGTTCAGGTATGGTGATATTAAATAAAGTCCGAAGCCAGGAAGCCCCATCCACTTTGGATGCATCGTACAGGGATGGATCAATCGATAGCATTCTTGCCAAAAACAATATTACACCGAACCCTAATTCCTTCCAGATAACAACGGCGAGAATTGAATAGATTGCATAATTAGGGTTTCCCATCCAATCCAAGGCAAGCGCATCCAATCCTATTCCGCGAAGAAAGGTATTCAGTAAACCGTTCAGTCGGAGAATGTAATTAAAAATGATCCCGATTACGGTTATTGGAAGAATATAAGGAAGAACCTTGATAATTCTAAAGACCTTCCAACCTTTCACTTGCTGGTATATCAACGTTGCAATAAGGAGAGATAAAATTGTCAGAATTGGTACACCCAATAAAAGTTTTATATTATTGAAAAGAGATACTCTAAATGTTACATCTTTAAACAAAATAAATGCATAATTTCCAAGACGGTTAAAAGTGCCTACGCCGCCTGAAAATCGATAGAAACTGTTCCGGATAGTTCTTAGTAACGGATAAAAGTAAATGAATAAGATAAAACATATCGAAGGCGCTACATAAATATATGGAGCAAGGCCGTCGTTTTTTACCCTTTTCTTTATTTTCATTGTTCCACCTCTTCTTTGTTCAAGTTGATTTATATTGTACCATTAGAAAACCGGAACAGTAGAGGAGGCCTTACGGCCTCCTCCTATTAACGGCAGTTCTTTACTTTGCCCACGCTTTGAAGTTTTCAACAGCTCCGGGGTTTAGTTCCCGCCAACGTTCTGCTACTGATTCGATATACGCAGCGGCTTCTTCAGGAGTACTGCCGGAGCAAACCATCTGAGCTGCAATGTAAATTCCTTCAGTTATGACCATTGTTGGAGCAAAAACTCCAAAATACGGAACCGTACCGGAGCTGTAGACTTCCCAATATTCTTTTTCAATTTCAGTTTTCAGGATCGATGCATCAAAGCGATCGTCGGAAGGAAAGAAATTGGTTATTTCATAAAGGCGATTTACATTTTCTGGTCTATGCATAAACATGATGAAATCAGCCGCTTCTTCTTTGTGATCAGCAAATGAGGGAATACCAAAAGCTTGAGTTTGACCGTTTTCTCTGCCTGTCAATTCGCCGGGACCTAAGACAGGTATTTTCATGAAGTCTACGACGTCACGTCCGCCCATTTCTTTCGTCATATCCACCATTCTTCCACTCATTATTTGACCGAATGCCGCAGTTCCATCGAAAAAAGAATCCCTGCCCGGAATATAATTAACAGACATAATATCTTCATTGAGATACCCATTTGTGTAAAGCGTGTATAGTTTTTCAAGCCAATCCATATGCTTAGGCTCTAAGAAAGCACCTGGTTGTGTCGCTGATAGTTTTATCTCATTTATGGAATCAATATAAGCCGGACCTAATAAAGCGTATACAGGTTCAGCACCCCATGCATCTTTAAGGCCGAAGGTAAATCCGGTAATACCGGCGGCTTCGATCTTTGCATTTGCCGCAAGGAAATCTTCCCATGTTGTCGGCGGTTTGTCAGGATCCAGCCCTGCTTTCTTAAAAAGCTCTTTATTATATACCATTGCCGGAAGGGCAAAATTGTACCAAGGTGCAAGCCATGGCTTTCCTTCAAAGGATACACCTTCTTTAAACAGCCAGTGTTTGTATTCCGATTCAGGAATATATTGGGTTAAATCTTCGAGGTTCCCAGCCCAGACATCTTCCAAACACCAAACGCCGGACCAGAAAAACTGAACATCCGGACCACTCTCTGATTCTACTGCAGCCTGCCACGCCGGCATAAGCTGATCAATCGTGTGCTCGGATACTTCCACGGTAATGTTCGGATGTAATTCTTCGTATGCTTCAGCAAGTTCATCAAACCAATCCCCTGCACCCGGGATGTCACCTGAATTGGACCAAACCACGGAAAGAGTGATTTTTTCCTTACTGCCGTCTTCTGCACCATCTTTCGCCTCTTTATTGCCTCCTGCAAACAGGAAGGCAGAAGCCATAAAGAAAACCATCAACATCAATACAAGCCATTTTTGTTTCATAAACTCCTCCAATTTATTTGTTCTTTGCAGAAACTAATTATATCACACTTTGTTTCCCTGTCAATTACTTTTTTGCGAGAACTAATTACTCCTGCCCAATTTTATAAGGAAAAACTCCGGAAATTATAGAATTTATAGCCATTTGAGCTGCTCCGATAAGGACTACATTTTCGCCTAGTGAACTGATACGAAAATCTGGAAGCTTAGCCGGAGTCATCTTTGAAACAAATTCTTTAATCGGATTTAAAAACAGTTCTTCAACATGGGGAAGCTTGGCAATATTTCCACCAAGAATAAGGATTTCAGGGTTAAGAATGACAATTAGATTGACGATTGCCGTAGACAAAAGATGAACCGCTTCCGCGATGCTCTCCCCCGCAAGCTCATCCCCCTGGTGTGCGGCAGTACAAATGAGAGCGGTTTCTATTCGCTCAGGATCATTCTGAATCATCTTTTTGATACAACTACTCCTTCCCTGTTCTATCCCCTTCAAAACCCGACTATTGATGCTTTGGATAGAAGCATGCTCGTCGAGGTAGCCTTTATTTTCCCAATTTGCTTTTGTCTGAATTTCTTCAGTCACACAAAAAGAGATCTGGCCGGCGGAATCCGTTGCTCCACGGAGAAGACGATCACCGATAATAATACCGGCGCTCACACCGTTACTGATCTCCACGAAAACAACATCGCTCTTGTCTTTAGCACACCCATCATTTTTTTCGGCTAACACCGAGAGAGTAACATCTTTTTCAACAATAATTGGTCGGTCGAATAATTTAGAAAGTTCCGACTTAAAATTAATATTTTTCCAATCATCGTACAGGGAGGCACTTATTATCATACCCGTGCTGCGATCGATATCTGCCGGTATACCGACACTTACCGCAAGGGGATGTTCTTTATTTACAATGAAATCCGCCACTTCTTCGGTTAATTTTTCAGCTTCGTTTCTATCTCCCCGGATCCTGAATCCGGATTTTTTATCCAATACTCGTCCGATGAAATTACAGAGGGCGAGCTGTACCCTATCCTGTGAAAGATCGATGCCAAGAACGGTGCCTTTTTCCCCATTGACTTGCAACATAATCGGCCTCTTTCCTACGGCCGTCTTGACTTTATTCGTTTCAACGATAAAGTCATCTTTTATAAGAACATCCGCAACCCGAGATACAGCTGAAGCACTGATATTGAGCTTTTTAGCAATCTCTGCACGAGAAACTGCTCCTTGTTCTCGAACAAAATTAAAAATAATTGATTTGTTTATGCTGCTTTGTAGGCTTTGATCGACCTTCTTAGGAATTTCTAACACGTTCTTACCACAGTATTAATTTCTTTCAAGGAAGTAATTATGTACCGATGAACAATACTTGTCAACTTAATGTTCCGAATTGCAAATTTTATCGATCATTGCAATAGTTTCATCAATTTCAGTATCTCCCTCCAATACCGACACAAAAGTTTTCATTGTACGCACTTCCCCGGGAGCTATAAACTGAAGCAAGCCCTGCTGCCGCAAAGTACCTCTATCAAGAATCATCGTGTTCGTAGGCTCAAGACCTACGGTATAATCTGACTCACCCATCATCTTCCATTCACTTAAGTAAGGCAATGTGTCCGAAGAAAATGAAATGCACAGACCCAAGCCCGTTCCGACACTCTTATTGTAAAAACAGGCGTGAGCATATCCCTCTTTGTCGGCTTTCATTTCATGAAGGAAATCCTGTTCTTCAAAACCGTGAATAGGACCGGAGAACTGTCTGCACGCAGAAATCCCCCTTTTCGCAACCTCCGTGTATGGAGTAATCGCTTGTGAAGTTAGAGTAAGATGAGACTCCTCCGATAAAAGAGGGAAACCCACGTTCATATGGTAAGCAATTGAAAAGGGAGACTTATGAAAACCATCATTTCGGACTTCGTCCTTTATTAATATCTTTCTTGTTCCCAAAGCAAGAGTAATCGTTCGCTTCAATGACAGTTTATGGCTGAAAAGCTCCGATTCTTTCGTGATCCCGGTAATCTCTATTATATAATCATCATCTTCCCATCTCGAGATATCTGCCACTTTCTCCGCCGGAAGTACCGAATATCTCCCATGAAGTCCAAGTTCTTCCCCTTCATCCGAACCGGGGGCACCGAAATATGTCAAACCACATGTTGATGCAAGCCCCCCGAAAAACGTTTTGAACCAGCCGGTTTCTTTCGGATCATAAAAATCCGGGGCAGTTATCCCGTTAGGCGTCAAATATACCATACTAATACCTTTATAACTGAAATCTGCAATATCGAGGCCGCGGTCGGGGATGAGTGTAAAATCAAGTCCGGCTCCGCTTCGAACTGCTATTCCTCTGACCCCTTTTGCCTGTCCTTCGGTGAATTCAACAGGACGTGTCCCGCCAAGCTGATACAAGTTGCCGATACGACGCTCGATTTCGCGCCGTGTAAAATGTGTTCCATTTACTAGCATTTCCTATTTACCTATTAATGGCTATCGATACTTTTTGCCGACATAAGCCTGGACATTTACAGGCAGTCTGTTCAGGACATCCACATTCCGGCCGTCTTTCGCAAGAGTCTTTTCAACTAAAAGAAAATCAAGGCCGGGAATTACAATGTCATGCCACATGCTCCCAAATCCACGTACGGCAACATCCAGCATAGTTACAATTCTCTCACCTAAAGGGTTATCAGAATTTAACGTAATGGCCCCGTAAAATTCTTGGCATTCAGTATATCCCCCATTATGAGTACCCGTATATGGTTTCTGGTTTACCATATCAACTTTTTTTCCGATTCGTTTGCTGACGTCCTCTTCTCTGGATCTAAAATAATCGACTAATGCCTGTTCTTGTAGTTTGGCGGGCAAGTTTTCTCGGGCAATTTTTTTATACCCATCCAGCCCTACCTGAAAAGCTTCTTCAATAAAATCAAACCAGAACTTTTGTTCCTCTGAAACACCATTTTTTTCCCGCGTACAGACAACACTAACTCGTTCGCAGGCAGTAAGTCCGTCCCGCTTCGGTGCAACGCCCATATGCACGATATCACCCTCTTGTATCTCTCGATTCAGAGATTTTCCGACTAGTGTTCTGTTAGCCTCGTTAGCAGTTACCATTATGTCAAAACCAAATTCTTCGGCCCCGAGCTCCTGACCAATTAAATATCCCCAGGAAGAAACCTGCGTCTCGAGCATGCCCGGTTTTAATACTGCGAGCATTCCTTTAAGCATTTCATCACAGATTTGAGCTGCCTCCCTGACAAATTCTATTTCAGCTTCAGATTTTTCATATTTAATTTCATAATATAATTGCTGGGCGTCGATGATTCGATCCGAATTCCCCATATACTCCACGAGAAAATCATAAACACTCAGAGGGAACACTTCCCGCGGTGTTAAGAGTCCTACTACCTTCGGTTTTTCACCGGCAGCTTCTTCAATTACATCTTCCATTCGCTCGGCCTTAACGGGATACTCTTCATCCGCTAATTTTAGCATCTCTACTTTGTGTATTTTTGCTCCCGATCGATATGCCAGCTGCTCGGCAACATACCCTCCTTCAAGCCCTGCAAGCAGATGAAAGCCGTTCTTACCTATAACACCTGCTACCGGCTCGATGGTAATATTTGTGTTGCCCGCTAAATACGGGACATCCCCATTATAGTGCTCATCCGAATAAACAAATGCAGCATCAATTCCGGCGGCCGTGAGTGCTTCTATTACTTTATTTTGTCTGTTTTGGAATTCTGTTGTTGCTATTCTTTTGGTTTTATCAAAATGGATTGCATCTTTTAAAATCGCACCGATTGTTTCAGCTTCCTGCATCCAGGTATTTGATCTCGCAGAATTTTTCTTTTTCACGTTAGTCTCCTTAGGCTATTTCAATTATCCGTTTTTTTTCATGAGATTGTTTTACCGATTCAAGGATTTTAACTACACTGCTGGCTTCATACATCGTAACAAAATCCTCTTTTTTCCCTTCTAAATGAGGAAGAAGATCGAGATAAAAACCTCCTTCCGCTCCTGACTCACAAACATCGATAAGCGTGAATGTCTGCTTCTCCTGTTTGCCGTTTGGTTTGGTATATAAAATCTCCGCTTTATCCCAAAAAGGTTCATGATACCCTTCTACAAGGATGGTGCCCATTGTCCCTATTACATACCACCGGGGAAGGGTAATACGACCGTTGTTGCTCGCTTCAATTTGCCAAACCACATCATTTTCGAACTCAAGCATTGCAAAAAAATGATCATCGACTTCTTTAGTCCAAATGCCGCTCTGCAATGAACCGAAGACTCTGCATGGTTCCTTTCCCATCATTTGAAGTGCCTGGTCAACAAGATGCGGCCCCCAATCAAAGAGAATTCCGCCGCCATACTGCGCCTTAATGCGCCATGGATTATCCATACCGTCAATTCCCCATGCGGGCCACCCTTCATCGCAAAGCATTACCTTCGAGTGGACTTGAAGAATATCTCCGATGATACCCGATCTGATAATGTCTTTTATTAAAAGGTAGTCCCTGTCCCATCTGCTGCTATGGTGCACATAAAGCCGATTACCCGTCTGCTCGGCAGCTTCGATCATCCGGAGCGTACTCTTATACGACAATGACATTGGTTTTTCTACAATGACATCTTTACCGGCACGCAACGCTTTTATTGTAAGTTCTTCATGCACATCATTTGTCGTTACAATTACTACTAAATTCATACTAGAGTCATTTAAAAATTTATCCAAATCGGTATATCCGCGAACACCGTATTTACTTTCCGCGGCTTCTCTGCGACCCGGTTGTTTATCACAAACAGCAATGAGCTTTAAACCTTCGGTATGGCTGATCCAATCAGCATGAAAACTTCCCATTTTGCCAAATCCTAAAATGCCTACATTGGTCACAATCTTCCTCCTATTAGTTCTTTCTACGAAGTAATTAAAACATATTGGATAGGAGATGTCAAGCAAAAAAAAGGCTCCGGAACGGCAGAAATTCACGTTTATGTATTTTGCAAGTTGCATTTTCAATTTACATCACTAACAGCTATTTACATAAAAAATATACGAAAAGTGCTTTATTTCTTCGGAATTTAACTATAATATATAGATATGTCTGTAAAAAAACTTACAAAGGATGAACTGAAAACCATCCGTGCCATTTATAATCTACCTGAAGCCACCAGGAACGGGATAGCGGACAGCATCGGCTTGAGCATTTTAAAGACATCGACCCTGTTAAACGAACTGGAAAAAAGAGAGGCGATACGAAAAACCGGAAAAACAAAATCTCTGAGCGGACGCCCTTCCTATATTTACGACCTGCTGCCGAAAAGCAGCTGCTCCATCGGCCTTACCTTTAAACTAGACCATTTTCACGCGGTAATTGTTGACGCGGAAAAGCAAATCGTGAAGGATAAAACATACCCCTTCGATAAAGGGGAGCTTAAACAGATCGAAATTGAAGCAATAGAGAATGAGCTGACCGCGATTATTCAGTCGCTTCTGGCTGACATACCGGACAATGAAGGGACCGTTATTACGGCCGGAATCTCGGTTCCGGGGATGATCGATACCGAGGGAAAGACCTGGCTCCTCGGTCTGCAGGCCGGCGGCATCCGGCATTACCCCTTAGCCGAAGCTGTTGAGAAAAAAACGGGCCTGCCGGTTTTTATCGAAGACAACGCCCGTTCAGTTACCTATTACGAGAAGCTTCTCGGCAGCTGTAAAAACCTGAAGAATTACGTGGTCCTCTATCTCGGCAGCGGCGTCGGGACCGGGATCGTCACGAACGGAGAGATCTACCGGGGTACGAGAGGCCTTGCCGGAGAATTAGGACACATCGTCCATTACAACAATACCTACAGATGTTCCTGCGGCAACGTGGGGTGCCTGGAAACGGTGCTGACCCCGCACGGGATTCAACGGATTATCCTCGACAGAATTGACGAAGGGGTTGTGTCGACGCTGTCTAACATGAACAGGGAAAATATCAGCATCGAATCCATTTTGGAGGCGGCAAATAACGAGGACCAGCCGACGAGAAATACACTGTTTGAAATCGGCACGTTTTTAGGCGACGCGTGTACTATGATAATCGGGCTGTTCAACCCCCAGAAAATCGTCATTACCGGAAAAACGGTAACGCTGAAAGAATATCTCTACGAGCCGACCATGCAGCGGATCAATCAGCGTGCGCTTCCGGAGATGCGCGAGGGAGTGGAAGTATCGTTTACCGATTACCGGGACAACATCGAGCCCTTAGGTGTCGCCCTGTTTTCCTTCGACCAGTACGTGAAGGAGCTGATTGCCGGCAAATAACGCTAACCGGGCG
>CAZSGZ010000066.1:0-694 GCA_964606455.1 uncultured Spirochaetales bacterium | reverse complement strand
GGTCCAACGACCGAAACGGACGGCCCCGCGATTTTTCCCCAGTTTCTGATATCATCTACAAAATGGCCGTAGCCGATCATCCAGTGGTGGGCCAACCCCTCATCGAATATCCATTGGATAAGGTTTTCCGTTTTCTGCGGGAAACGGACACGCACGGGGTTTCCCGGAAAGACCATGTCGGTATAGACGGCCTCCCCTTCCAGGACGGCGCACCGGTATCCCTCCGGCCGCGGATCCATGCTGATAAGCGTCACTGGACCGGGCTTCGCGGGAAACCGGACGCAGACACCCCGGTCCATGAGCCTTACGGGACACAACTCCACGTCCTCCGCCGGATCGGCAAGTTCAAAGGACCCGGAACCGCAGTGGGTAAAGACAACCGTTCCGTCTTTCATAGGATCGAGCCAGTCGGTACTGTGCACCGGTGTTCCCGACAAAAGATAGAGCATGAGCATTCCAACCGCCCCGTTCACATCCCCCTCACAAGCCATGGGAATGCCGTCGTCCGCAAGGAGGGAAGCGGCAAGACATACAATTCCCATTAAATCGGGATAACATCCCACGGTAAGGGCATTGAGCCCGTTCTCCTCCGTAAGCTTTTTTAAGACCCGGTATACCGAAACCGAAAGAATACCGTCTTTATCCGCCGATTCGGTCCCGCCCGCTTTAGCGCAGAGCTTCCGCCACAGCTGTA
>CAZSGZ010000065.1:0-15764 GCA_964606455.1 uncultured Spirochaetales bacterium | reverse complement strand
AGCATCTGCACTGTATATAACCGTTCCTCTGCTCCATGAACTGCTCCGAGGCGGAGTATGGAAGCGTTTGAAAAAACGGAAGATTTATTTGAGTATTTATCGAAATACCATCAGGAGATAAAAAATATGTTTAAAGAGGAAAAAAGTGAAATCAACCGCAAGAGAGTACAGCTTCTGCTTGATTATCTTGTGCGGCATGAAAAAAGGTATGAAGAGGCTATGCGGCAGGCCGAGAAAGAACCATCCGGTTCTGAGGAAGCAGTAACGGGAAACCGGCTGAGGGGGCTTTAGTATGCAGAAAGAAGCAATGTTTTATACAAAGAAAAACGGCGGTACGGTGGAGTGCTTTCTCTGTCCGCACAACTGCACAATAACCGAATCACATTTCGGTATCTGCAATGTACGTCAAAATATAGGCGGTACCCTGTACACCCGGGCCTACGGAAACCCCGTTACACGTAATGTTGACCCAATCGAAAAGAAACCCTTATACCATTTTCTGCCCGGTACTCTTGCTTATTCAATTGCAACCATGGGCTGTAATTTTACATGCGGATTTTGTCAGAACTGGCGTATATCGCAGATTGAAAAAGAGGAGCGCGAATCCTACGGAAAGGGAAACAATCTCCGTTCCTACCCTCCGGAAGAGATCGTAAGCAATGCCCTCCGCAGCAGCTGCAGTAGCATTGCATACACGTATACGGAACCCACAATCTTTTTTGAATACGCATACGACATATCCATTCAAGCGGCGGATAACAACGTAAAAAATATTTTTGTTACCAACGGATATATCTCAGAGGAGGCACTCGAAACAGTATCGCCTTATCTCGACGCGGCGAATGTCGACTTGAAAAGTTTCAGCGACGACTATTATAAAAAGATATGCAAGGCACGGCTGCAGCCGGTCCTCGATACAATCCGGCGGATGAAAGAAAAAGGGATTTGGATCGAGGTTACAACGTTAGTTGTGCCGGGGCAAAACGATTCTGAAGAGGAACTGAATGAGATCGCACATTTTATTGCCGATACCGGCACCGGCATCCCGTGGCACATCAGCAGGTTTTACCCCCAATTTCAGTACCGGAACACGGGCCCGACTCCGATAGAGACCCTGAAAAGGGCCCGGGAACTGGGAGAAAAAGCGGGAATACGGCACATACACTTGGGGAATGTGTAACATGAAAGAGGGAAACGTATATATCGGTACATCCGGATGGAACTACGATCACTGGAAGGGGGCCTTCTATCCTGATTCTGCAAAAAAGCGGGACTGGTTTTCTCTGTACCAGTCATCTTTTAGCACGGTGGAAATAAACAACACCTTCTATAACCTGCCGTCGGAAGAAACGGTGGATAAATGGCATGCCGATTCGAACCCTGATTTCCTCTATTCCTTAAAAGCAAGCCGGTACATAACCCACATGAAAAAACTGAAGGAACCGGAGCAGAGCACCCCCTCGTTCCTGAGCGTGGTACGGCGCTTAGGTGAAAAATCCGGGCCGGTTTTGTTTCAGCTGCCGCCAAAGTGGAACAGGAATACGGAACGGCTGAAAGCTTTTCTGGAAGACCTGCCGGGCGGTTATGAATACACCTTCGAATTCCGGGACCCCAGCTGGTTTCATGCGGATATTTATAAACTCCTGTCGGAATTCAACGCGTCTTTTTGTATATATCATCTGGAAGGAAATGATAGCCCCCGGGAGCTTACCGCGGATTTTGTCTACATCCGCCTTCACGGGCCGGACGGTGCATACCGGGGAAGGTACAGCAAACGGGAATTGTCGGGATGGGCCGGTGCTATAACAGCCTGGAAAAATCAGGGCAGGGATATCTACTGCTATTTTAACAATGATGAAAACGGCTTTGCTCCTCAAAATGCACTCGAGCTGCTGGAAATGCTGGGGGGTAATCCGTATGCCTGAACTGCCTGACGTAGAACGGTTTAAACGCTACTTTAATTCGACCTCGCTTCATAAAACTATTGACAGTGTCGAGATCCATCACCGGAGGGTGCTTGAGAACGTGTCACCCCGCTTCCTGCAGGAATCACTTGCAGGCGCTTCTTTTGAAGAGACCGCACGTATCGGGAAATACCTGTTTGCCCGCATCTCTCGAAAGCGGGGCTGGCTCGTGCTGCACTTCGGGATGACCGGCTACCTGAAATATTTTCAGTCGGCCGGAGACGGCCCTGAACATGAGCGGATACTGATATTGTTCGAGAACGGATATTCACTCGCCTATGTATGCCGGCGGCTTCTCGGTAAAATTTCAATCACCGCATCTCCCGAAAAATATGCCGCCGACAGGGGCTTAGGACCGGATGCAGCGGCAATCAGCCGGGAGCAATTCGCTGAATTGTTTTCCGGCGGCAGAGGTGCAGTTAAATCCGCGCTGATGAACCAGAAAAAGATTGCGGGTCTCGGAAACATTTATACCGACGAGCTCCTGTTTCAGGCGGGGGTCCACCCGGAAACGAAAAAATCAGAACTTTCCCGGGAAACCATCGATACGCTGTATAAAAAGAGAGGGGAAATCCTCGACACGGCTATTGATAATAACGCGGAGATCGATCAATTCCCGCCGTCCTATCTCCTTCCGCATCGTGAAAAAACCGCCAAATGTCCGAACTGCGGCGGACAAATAAAAAAGATAAAAGTTGGAGGCAGGGGAACATTTTTCTGTCCGGCCTGTCAGAAAAAATGAAAGCCGCCCGCCAAAGCGGACGGCGCGACACTTTTTTACATTATCCTTTTTAGTATTCGAATTCATTCTCCAGATGATGCACTCTTAAATATTCTGTAATTTCCGAAAGGGAGGGGTCGGTAAAGATTTTTGACGGAATTAAATATTCTTCATTACTCTTAACCGGTTCTTCTCCCTGAATCATCGCATCCAGCACTTTATACGTTCGGTCGACAAAATCCTTAAGCAGGTATGCCGCTTCGGCACGCCAGGGGCTGTTCGGGTCCATCATTTCGGCAAACGCACGCTTGCTTCCGCCGATTGAAGCCAGAATAATTTCGTCCTTTCTGTCATTCATCGTTCGCTCAACGGCACTCATCATACCGAAGGCGCGAATATCGCTTGTTGCAAACAATACGTTCACATCCGGATACCGGTTCAGCGCCAGGCTTACAACCCGGTTCACACCTCTGACAGTACCGTCGTCTGAAAGTCTTTCGACAATTACAGCCTCCGGAAGAACACCGGTAAATCCGTCTACAAACCCCTCTTCTTTGTCTTTGTTTCGTTCTAAAGCCCGGTTATTGGAAATAAGAACTCGGGCCTGTTTTTCAGGAAATTCTTCCCGAAAGAGTTCGGCTGTTTTTTCTCCGAGCTGTTTCGATTCAATGCCCGAGGAAAAACCGACAAAGGGCATTTCCAATTCTCCCGCCGGCTTGGTACCGGTTGCCACAACCGGAATTCCCAATTCCTGGGCCCGGATTATTCCCGATGCAACACCGGCAGGGTCTGCGAAACTGAATACAATTCCGTCAACTTGCTTGTTAATCAACCCGTCGACTGCAGAAACACCTCCAGCCGCTAATACACCCCCTTCGAGTTCGACTAATTCGAGGTTGTTTTTTTCAGCCAGCTCCCGCCATAATTTTTGCTCGGCAAAATAAAAGGACTGATACTGTACATCATCAAATATATAAGCTCCTCCACGGCTGCAGCAAATAATCCCTATTTTGCTCTTCTCTTCTGCAGCTTCCGCCTCCTCTTCCTGCCGGGGAGCAGCAAAAACCATTAAGCCCGCAAACAGCAACAGAGCTAGTGTAAAAATTGTAATTCGTTTCATTGTAAAATCCTCCTTGCTTCCGCCTGTGTGTGAAGGAAATACCCATTCTCACGTGCGGATTTCATCAATTGTTTTTGATAAATGCAGATAGTGTTTTTCAAAATCTACATACTCGATATACTCGGTTCCGACTAGTAAATTATGTTCAGAAAATACCTTATTCGTATTTACGATGATAAAAATCGCCTTCTGTGACGGTTCTTCAACGGCAAAATCAGCAACTTCGCCGATTATTCCCTTCGGAGTGACAATCGAAAAGCCTAACAGCTCCCGTACATCGATCACTTTATCTCCAAGGGTTTCTTTGGTGTTTATTACTTCACCGCTGTTACATAGTTTTACCAAGCTTCGAAACATACTAATAACCTTGCAAATTCCATACCAAGATAAAATAATGCTCGATAATCATGAAAGCACCTCAAAACCGCCGATAATATCGAGAAGTTCCGATGTAATCGACTGCTGCCTGACTTTATTGTACTCGGTGTACAGGAGATCTTTTTTTTCCCTGATGTTGCGTTCCGCTGCCTGCATTGAAGCAAGACGCGCCGCGTTCTCCCCGGCAAGAGAATTGATAATTGTCATATATAACTTACCGGAGAAGTAGTGGTCGAGCAGTTTTCCAAACAGAATCCGCCTGTTCATGAGGACCCTTGGAATTCTGTTTGATGCCCAGCGCCGCTCCCGCAGGTTCTGTAATTGTTCCGCGGTAACCGGATACAGATCGTATACTTCAGTGGAAAACAGCTGTCCCCCTTCGTCGATGCGGTTGTAGATAATCTTTACGGATTCTATTCCCTTTTCCTCCATGTAGCGGTAGGCATCGATTTGTATATCGGCTATAAGATCATCTAAGCGTGCCATTGAGGTTGAGAGCGGGTATTCTTTGAGGACCGGCAGTCCGCTGCCCCCGGCCAGTACATTCATTTTGCTCCCGACGGACAGGAGAAAAGAGGCACTGTCTTCAGTTTTTCCTTTTTTTGCCTCCCGTTGCAGGCGGGAGAGGACGGCCTGGTTAAAATTCCCGCACATCCCCTGCTCCGAGCCGATGAGGAGGAAAAGACGGCCGCCGCCGGCTGCGTATGTTATTTCGGCGGCCGGCTGCAGTTCCCGCAGGGTCACCTGCAGTCCCTTCTCGATCGTATGAAGGTAGTACTCCGCCGACTCCGCCGCATTTTGATAATTGTTAATGTTGACCGCCGCAAGGGTCTTCATGGTGCTTACAACCGATTCGATTTCCCCGACGGTTTTTATTTTCTTTTCCAATGCTTTCAGCTCGGGCATCAGGCCTCTTCCTCCTTCAGTGCCCTGCCGAGGGTATGTCTCAGCTCTTCCCTGTCATCTTCGGTCAGCTCTTTTCCCCGGACCATTTTATCGGCAATACCGGTCAACTCCTCCCGTGCCGCCGTCTTCAGTTTTTCCTTTGCAGCCTCCATATCGGAAATTGCCACCCCGTCGAGCAGTCCGCTTGTTACGGCAAAAAGCTGCGCTATCTGCTCCGGGACCGACAGCGGCATATACTGCTTTTGGCCGAGAATTTCCCGGACCCGCCGTCCCCGTTCCAGTTTTCCGCGGGTTTCCTCATCTAAGCGGACACCGAAGCGGGAAAAATTTTCAAGCTCCTCAAATTGTGAATATGACAGTCTGAGGTTTCCGGACACATTCCGGAACACCGGAAGCTGGCCCTTTCCGCCCACACGGGATACCGATTTCCCCACATCCACCGGCGGCAGTACCCCTTTCCGGAATAAATCGGGAGAAAGATATATCTGGCCGTCGGTTATTGAAATAAGGTTAGTGGGGATATAGGCCGAAATGTTTTGGGCCTGAGTTTCAATTATCGGCAGGGCCGTCATCGATCCGCCGCCGAATGAATTGAGGAGATGGGTCGCACGTTCCAAAAGACTCGAGTGAATATAAAAAATATCGCCGGGGTAGGCTTCCCGTGCCGGCGGCCGGCGCAGCAGAAGGGACAACTCCCTGTACGATCTGGCGTGGCGGGTAAGATCGTCAAATATTACCAGCACATCTTCACCGTCATACATAAAGTATTCACCCATAGCGGCCGCGGTATATGGGGCAATATAGTTGATGCCCGGCGGGTCCTCCTCCGTTGCGGCGACAATAATTGTCCGTTCCATATTTCCCTTTGCGCGTATGGAGTCGATAACCTTCGCAATAGCGGAACTCCGTTTTCCAACCGCGCAGTAAATGGAAATAACATCCGTATCTGCCTGGTTGATGATGGTATCCACGGCAATACCGGTTTTTCCGGTCTGCCGGTCTCCTAATATCAGTTCCCGCTGTCCCCGCCCGATGGGGACAAGGGCGTCGACGGCCTTGATGCCGGTCTGCAGCGGTGTATCTACCGGTGCCCTGTCCATAATTGCGGGTGCAGGCTGATAAATTTCCCTGCTTTCCCCGGCTTCAACGGGGCCCGTTTCATCTAAAGGCCTGCCGAGTGGGTCTAGGACCCGCCCGAAGAGTTCCTCTCCGGCGGGTACTTTAAGCACCTCTCCCGTCCGCCGGACCCGTTTCCCGGCCTGGATATCATCATCCTTTCCAAAAAGCATGACCGAGATTTCATTTTCTCCGAGGGAAAATGCCGCGCCGAAGGTGTTCTCCGTGAATTGAATAAGCTCGTTATTTTTTATTCCCGGAAGACCGTCAACCTTTGCGATTCCGTCTCCCACGTAGGTTATTGTTCCTGTTTCTTTCGACATAAATTGATACCCCGTCTTTTCCAAGGCCTGATCGATATCGGAAAAAATGCGCTTAAGCTGCGCGGCAAAATCGTTCCCCATCTGCCTAGCTCAGTCCTTTCCGGGCCGTCTGCAGAATGTACTGTTCAACCCGGTCAAGATAATCATCGACGTGCCAGGCATACACCCTGTCGCCGCTTACAAGCTCCAATCCCAATACTCCGTCTTCCTTTTTTGTGAACTCTACAACCGATTTTTCATCCAGCCCTAGGGCGGCGCGTATATTTTGTTTCTGCTCCTGTGACAAAGCAAAACTGCTGTTTACGGTAAGCCCTTCATTTTCCCGAAGTTCCCGCCGGATTTTTTCCTTTTCATCCCTATCTATGTTCCGCAGCTTCCTGACAAACAGCTCCGCTATTTTAGTCTTCAGGTCCGCGTCCGCTAAGTCGCCGACAATCCGCCTTGTCAGCGTCACTACTTCCGCGGTAATGTTCTCACGGATTACATTTGCAAGGCTCTTTTCCTTCCTGTCCAGCGAGCGCTGCCACTGCTCCTTTTTCTCTTCAAATTCTTTTTTAGCATCCCGCAGCATCTCTTTCCGCCGGCTTTCAGCTTCCTGCTGTTTTTGTTCGAGTATTGCCTGTTCTTTTTTACTCAATTCTTCCGCCTGCCGTGCATAGCGCTTTTTTTCTTCTCCTGCCTGCCGCTTTTCCTCCTCCGCGTCTTCCCACTTTGCATGTATTTTCTCCTGCCGTTTTCTCACCGCCTGCAGGACACGGTCGTAGAGAAAAATCCGGAGCAGGACGACAAGAATAATAAAATTGACAATGGTTGCAATGAAGGTGAAGAGATCAAACTGCTGCATAGGTCCGTTATCCTCCGATTACGTGGCTCCAAAAAGGATTAACAAATATAATAATTACTGAAATAACAAAACAATATATTGCCGTCGACTCGATCATCGCCAATCCTATAAAGAGCGTCCGGGTTATGCTGTTAGATTCATCCGGCTGCCGGGCAATTGCCTCCAGAGCGCTTTTCAGCGCTTTCGCTTCTCCGAGGGCCGGTCCGATGGAACCGATAGTTATTGTAATTCCCCCGATAATAATTGAAACCATTCCTATAAGTGTTACACTATCCATGTGTAGCCTCCTTTTGTATCTTTGTGTTTTGATGCGTTTCCGTTGCCGATGCAATGTAAACCGTTGCAAGCGCGGCAAATATATATGCCTGTATCTGACCGATTATCAGTCCCAAACTTTCCATTATCAGCGGCACAAAAAGGGGGGCTATAGCAATCAGCACCGCCCCGATCATTCTGCTGCTCATAATGTTTCCAAACAGACGCACCGCCAAAGCAAGCGTCCGGGAAAGCTCGCTGATAATGTTAAACGGGAGCATAAACACCGACGGGTGAATGTATTTCCCGAGATATTCTCTAACCCCGGTTTTATATATTCCGAAAACGGGTACCGCAAAGAATACACAGACCGCTAATGCAGCTGTTACCGAAAGGGAACCCGTCGGCGGTTCATAGTAGGGGACTATCATCAACAGATTGGAAAGAGAGATAAACAAAAACAGGGTACCGAGAAACGGCAGATACATTCCCGGCTTCTGCTGCATCATGTCTTTAATCTGGTCCCGGAGTGTAAGCACCAGTTTTTCCAGAATATGCTGCCATTTTGGTATGTTCGGTCCGGTCCGGAGCCTTCGGGTAAGCATAATGGAACCGATAACGAGAATTGCCATTACCGCCCAGGTGCAGACAATAGTGGCGTTGAGCTTAAAAAAACCGAACTGTACGAAAACGATGGAATCAGGCGTTAGGTTTATATTGGTCATGTACCTTCCTCTTTTCCATTATTACAAAAATCAGTTTTACGCAGATAAGCGCGCCGGCGAACGGCAGCACTGGCTGCCATCCGAAAAGTTTTGCTACGGCTGCCGCCATTCCCGTTGTAAAGAGGAGCCTGCCCCAGAAACTGAGCAGGACAAACAGTGCCGGATGCTTCATTCCGGACATTTTCCGGACCGTCATTTTCAATCCGCCGAAAAACAAAACTCCCGCCGCGGCTCCCGAGCACAGGGCCGCTGTATATGCTAATGCTTCATTCATTGTCACTCTCCTCGTGTATTTTTTCCCTCTCCCGGCTTACCCAAAACCAGGCATTGACGCAGCCGAGAATTAATCCGCCGGCTAAAAATATCAGTGTCCATGAATATCCGGTGTCAAACCGGGAATCGATAAATATTCCGATTCCGGCTCCCGCCACGGTCGGAAGCGCGACAGACCAGCCGACTAAGCCGAACAGGCCCAGACCGAACCACGGTCCCCTGTCGGAATGCTTCTGTCTTTTCCGCAGGTTTCTGTCAGCCTCTCTCAGACGCCGGATGAAGTGTTCTTTTCTCATACGCTGCTGTCTTCCATCAGTCTGCGGGACAGCTCCGTCTCCAGTTTCGTCAGTACGGATCGGAGCTTTTTGTCCCGCTCATCGAGAGCTTTAAACTGCCGTTCCACGGTTTCGACGACCTCTTCAAAATTGTCGGCCGTTACCGCTTTTCCGGCGGCAATCATCACGGTGCCCCCCTCCTTTACCAGGACCGCTTCATCAATGCCCGCGTATACCGGTCCCCCGGAGGCACGTATAAACTCCACAATTCCCGGTACGAGGGAAGAGGTACAGTCGATGTGATTCTGAAGCAGCGTAAACCAGCCGTTTTCCCCCTCGGCGCGGACCTTTTCTATGTCCTCTAAAACGTATTTCCGTACCGGTTCGGTAATTTCCACCGTCATGCTCCGGCCTCCTTCGCTTTTTGTACCTCCTTCAGACCGCCGATCATGTAGAGTTCATCTTCGCTGTAGGTATCGACATCCCGCTGTAGAATTTCTTCACAGCCGGAGAGGGCGGTATTCAGGGAAACAGTCTTCCCCTTTTGTCCCGTAAAGTGTTCCGTTGTATTAAACGGCTGCGTAAGAAAGCGTTCCAGGCGGCGGGCCCGGTAAACGGTATTTTTATCCTTCTCGGAGAGTTCTTCGATCCCGAGCATGGCAATAATGTCTTTTAAATCTTCATATTCCGACAGCGTTTTCCGTATCTCTCCGGCAACGCGATAGTGCCGGTCCCCCACGATTGTCGGCGTGAGCATTTTCGATCGGGACTGGAGCGGATCAACCGCCGGATACAGACCCTGGCTTGCCCTGTTTCTGGAAAGTACCACCGATGCCGAGAGGTGGCCGAAGGTATGAACGGCCGCCGGATCGGTAAAGTCGTCTGCGGGAACGTAGACCGCCTGAACCGAGGTAATCGACCCGGAGGATGTACTGTTAATCCGCTCTTCCAAGGCGGCCAGTTCCGACGCCAGGGTCGGCTGGTAACCGACGCGGGAGGGAAGCCTGCCGAGGAGCCCGGATATTTCCGATCCTGCCTGTACAAAGCGGAATATATTGTCCATCAGCATCAGTACATCCTGTTTTTTATCGTCCCGGAAATACTCGGCCATTGTCATTGCGGAATGGGCGACCCGGAAACGCGCGCCGGGCTGCTCGTTCATTTGGCCGAATACCAGGACTGAATTTTCCAGGACCCCGACGTCACGAATTTCCCGGTACAGTTCCTCCCCTTCCCGGTTTCGTTCACCGATGCCGCAGAAAACGCTTACCCCTTCGTACGATCCGGCAATGTTGTTTATCAGCTCCATAATGAGCACCGTCTTTCCTACTCCGGCGCCGCCGAAGAGTCCGGCTTTTCCTCCTTTTTCCAGGGGAGACAAAATGTCGATAATTTTAATGCCGGTTTCATACACCTCCTCGGCGGCAGCCTGTTCGGAAAAGGGTACGGGGCTGCGGAAAATGCTCCGCTGTTCCGCCGCGGGCGGTTTTTCTTTTCCGTCTAAGGGATTACCGAAAAGATTGAACATTCTTCCTTTAATGGCGTCCCCCACGGGCACCTGAACGGGGCTTCCCGATGCCGTTACCACGGCCCCTCTGCTGATTCCGGGCACATCGGTAAGGGCCAGACATCGAACGATACGTGGGTTTACGTGCTGGACCACCTCGAAGCGAATTTCGTTATTTTGTTTCAGTGTAAGCATCTCGTGGAGCTTCGGCAGTTCGTTTTCTTCAAAACGAGCGTCTACAACACTGCTTGTTACCGAAACGATCGTTCCTTCTTTCATTCTGCAATCCCGAAATGATACAGTCCTTCAATAACGCCGGAAACATAGTTGCCGTTATATGTTCTCCCGTTTTTTTGAAATCCCCCTTCGGCAAAATAGACACGTTCGGCAAATCCCTTGCGCCGCGCCTCGTCCCGCACCTCTTTGCGGACTTCATCGATGGCGTTCTTTACCAGCACCGCTTTATATCCGGCCGTCAGGGGAATAAGGTCATTGCCCGAATCCCCCGCATACAGAATGTCGTCCTTTTCCGCGCCGATTTTCCGCCGTACGAATTCCAGGGCTTCGAGTTTATTCGCCTTTTTCGGCAGAACGTCCACTAAGCCGAGTCCTTTTGTTTCATCGACACTGTAGATAATGTGGGCATCAGGCGTTTCCAGTGCCGTCAGCTCTTCCGCCTTTGCAATCACCTCTTCCGCGCCGGAAATGTCATGTAAATAAAAACTGATTTTAAATCTGTTCTGGTTATGCTCCTCCTGCGGGGAGAGCTGGTTCAGGCTTTCCAGTCTGGACAGGATGTCGGTCCTGTTCCAGCTTTTTGTGTTTTCATCGATGTATTTGATATATGAAGAATCCTCGGCAAAAGAGCCGCCGATAAAGCTGTATACCCGGGTCCCGACCTCCGCAACCAGATATTTCGGTTCCGGGGGGGAATACCGTTCCATACCCTTTAAGGCCTGCGTCTCGTTCCTTCCCGTAACGTATATCAGGGTCAAGCCGTACTTCTCTATCAGCCGCTTAAAATCCTCCATTGTATTGTCGTATTCCCGGTCTCCGTTTGGAAACAATGTCCGGTCCAAATCTGTTGCAACTATTGTCATCCATTTCCTCCTATCTGTGTTCATTTACCGTAATTTTAACATTTTTCAGAAAATCCCGAATGCGGCGCTCCCATGTGAAGTGAGGAATGGTAATATCGAATGCCTTGTCGGCCATCTCCTCGCGAATGTCCCGGTTCTTAAGCATATACAGCAGAGCCTCCGTAAAGCAGTCGGCATCATCGGCGTGACAAATCATCGCCGCTTCGCCTTTTTGTATCGGGTGTCGGGACCGCACACACTGCAGTTCTTCCGTGTTGTCTCCCGCTAAATATTCCCGTGCAAAGGGGACAAGATCGCTTGCAACCGCCGGTACTCCGGTAGCCGCGGCCTCCTGGACGGACATGCCGAAGCCTTCCATAACGGAAGGTGTACAGTAGATGCAGCTTATGGCATAAATATAGGGAAGTTCATCAAACACGGAACCTACCATAACAATATCATCCTCGATGCCGTTCTTCTCCACAATCCGATCGAGCTCTTCGGCAATCTCTTTTCTGTCCCGGTCGACGGCGACAATCAGCAGTACGTTTTCAAACTCCGCTTTTACCCGTGCAAAGGCATTCAGCAAAATGTCCTTCCGCTTGGTATAATCGGTCCTGCTAATTTCGGTAATAATGTGCCGCTTCCGGATTTCTTCGGCGCTGAGTTTTGATTTATCCTCGAGAAAATTCCAAATGTCTTCATCTTCCGGCATGTCCCGGGGGTGGAAGCGTTTTGTGTCCACCGAGGGCGGCAGAAACAGCCCGGCTTCGTACCCGTAATCCTGCCGGAGCGATTTCCGGATGTCGAAGGAGGTGTAGCCTACCTGGTCTACCTTCGTAAGGATTTGCTTTTCCGTTTCGATCCGTTCATCAATACGGAGGTCTTCCCATCGGGATGAATCAACCTGTTTCTTTTTCAGCGCGCCTAAGGAATGAGGGACCCACACATGCTCAATATTCAACTCATCGTTTAGAAGAAATCCCAGCTTTCCGGCGTCCCAATAATGACTGACCAGCAGATCAATCCTGATATCCTCATCCACCAGTGCCTGCTTTACAAATTTGATAAGGCCCGGGATGTAGTCGTTCATGTCCTCCTTCCGGACAAAGCTGTCCGTTCCGTCTTCGATGAAGAGTATCCGCTGCCTAAAATCTTTATAATCAATCCCGCGCCTCATTTTGCCGGTTACCGGATGTTTGTAGCCGCCGCGGTTTACAATAGTTACCTTTGCTCCCGCCTCCACCAGGCCGTCGGTCATATTGTTGACGAATACGTTCTGGCCGCCGGTATCGGCGAGCCCCGGTATTATCCGCCACTGGTGTATGCCGTGGTTTGTTATCATCACGATATGTTTCCGTTTGCATGTTAGGAATTTTTCGTGCAGTGCTCTGTCGTTTACTTCCATTTTTACGTTTTTCACTCCCGCCTATATCCATGCAAATTCCAAGCCAAGTTTTTCAGCCGGAGTGTACTCTTTTTCAGCCTCTACGGCGGGAAACCGTCTCCGGCCGGCGGACACCGTGTAGTTATTACACGCGGCAGAAAAAAGCGGTAGAGGTTTTCAGTGTTTTATGTGTTTTTGAAACCAATCGGAATGGTATGGAAATTGCATGGAAATATACGGCATGCTAGGATTCAGCGATCAGGCACTGTTTATTCTCGCTCTCGGTGTTTTCGTCATTGCAGCTATTATGATAAAAACCCGTCTGAAAGCGCTGGGGCTGCCGTCGAACATCGGCTTTATAGCCTTGGGCTTTCTTGTCCGTTTTCTCGATTCGAAATTCGGATTTTTATCCGCCCGGATCGAGGCAATTTTTCACATCCTGATGAAATTAGGAGTAATCGTCCTGCTCTTCGAAGTGGGCCTGGAGAGCAACCTCGACGGCTTGCTGAAGCAGCTGCGGCAGGCGTCGTATATCTGGCTCGCCGACGTGACTATTTCAGGGGCAAGCGGCTTTGCCGTCAGTTACTGGCTCTGCGGAAACGCTTTTATCCCGAGCCTCTTCGTTGCAGCCGCGCTTACCGCAACGTCGGTTGGAATCAGTGTCGGTGTATGGAAGGAAACGGGAAACCTGCAATCGAAAAACGGGCGCCTTCTTCTCGACATAGCCGAACTTGACGATATTAGCGGAATTGTCCTAATGGCATTGATATTCGCACTTGCACCGGTGCTTAAATCGCCGGAAAGCGGCAGCTTTGCACTGAAAACAGTGAAAACGCTCGGTATCGAAATCGTCAAGCTCCTCGGTTTCGGAACAGTCTGCTTCCTTTTTTCGAAGTATATAGAAAAGCCCTACACCTCCTTTTTTAAACGGCTTTCTCACAAACCCGACCCCATGATTGTCATGCTCGGCACCGCCTTTATTTTTGCCGCCCTTGCGGGGTTTCTCAAGTTCTCCGTTGCCATCGGCGCTTTCTTTGCAGGACTTATTTACAGCCGCGACCCGGAGGCCCTGAAGATGGAGACCTCCTTCAGCGCGATTTATGATTTCTTTGTTCCCTTTTTTTTTATCGGAATCGGTCTTTCTATGGAAGTCGGCAGCATCGGAACAGGGATTATTGCAGGGGGCGTGCTCCTGATTGCGGCAATCGGCGGCAAAATTGCAGCAGTGGCAACAAGCGCAAACATATTCAGGGGGAAACGCGCCGCCCTGCTTCTAGGCCTGAGTATGGTCCCCCGGGCTGAAATTGCAATTATTATTATGGAAAAAGGTCTTTCTCTCGGGAACTGGGCCGTACCCTCTTCCCTATTTAGTGCAATTGTCGTCGTCTCTCTGGTAACCACCATGATTATTCCGGTAGTGCTCCGCTTTTTATTACAGCGATGGCCCCAATCAAAGAAAAACCGAAACTGATACTGTTCGTTCTGCCGCCTATGTTTTTTGTCCTTCCCGGTCTTTTTTCAATTCGGGACGAATATACTGCCGGTAAATCTCGAGCAGACTGATAAACAGCGTCAGAATTACCGGCCCCACGATAAAGCCGATCGGGCCGTATGCCACGATGCCTCCGATGGTTGAAAAGAAAATCAGCAGGTCGTGCACCCGCGACTGTTTTCCTACAAACCAGGGACGGATAAGATAATCGACCAGCCAGTTTACCGCGGTCCCCACAACAATGAGTATTACGCCGAACAGAACATTACCGCTTAAAAATTGAAACAATGCCGCGGGAAGCATGATGATATAAATTCCCACGAAGGGGATAATTGCCAAAACGGTCATACATGCGCCCCAGAAGGCCCATCCGGGTATGCCGAGGATGAAAAAAGCTGCAGAACCGAGACTGCCCTGGATAAGTCCTATTACTATAGTTCCGAGGATGACCGCCCGGGCAATAAGTTTGAACCGCCGGGTAATAATTTTTTCCTGCTTCGCCGGAAGCGGGCTCAACCGTTTCATCCCCGCTTTCAATTTTTCCGTGTCCCGGAGAAAATAAAACATGCTGAAAATAAAGATGAACAAACCGCTTAGAATTTGGAAAATACCCGAAGAGGTTTTGTTGACAATTCTGCTTACCACATCACCAAAAGTTGAGGCAAGAGATTCCAGCCAAGATTTCCAGTCGAATCCATGCTGTTCGAGCCATGTAATAACCATTGAAGTTTTAAAATTCTTCCACGCTCCATCGCTTTCCTCACTCCTTGACGGGGAAAGCGAGCTTTCCAGCCGGTTATACAGATCCGCTCCCTGTTCGATAAGCTCCCTTCCAAGAAAAACCAATGGTACAAAGATAACAAGCAGAAGCAGGAAACAAAACGTAACCGATGCAATACCCTTGCGTTTTGGAAACAGCTTTTCCAAGTAGCGGTATAAAGGGTAGAAAAGACTGGTGATAACCAAGGACGCAATTACCGGTATAATAAACACACGGACAACGGTAAAAAACACGGCCCCGATAAGCAGAATGAGAAAGAAAATGATAATTCCGTTTATTCCTATTTTTTCAACTATTTTTTTTGCCATTCTTTATTCCCTCCACCGCCTTCTCGACGGAATTTTCGCTCGTTATAATAATTGTTATCCCGGCATTTTTAAATACATACCCCGGTCCCTTGTTTTTCAAATTTTCCTTTACCAGTACAGTGTCAACTTCTTTTTCCACCAGCCATTCAGCAACTTTCAGCCCCTTCCCTTTTCCGTGTAACGGGAAGGGGTTCTTCAATATATAGCTCTGCAGCACCTCGCCCGAATGCCTGTTGATTGTTGCAAAATAAAACCACCCGGCCTCCCCGAAGTGCGGCGAAATTGTTTTTCTATCAACAGTTAGTGGAAG
>CAZSGZ010000064.1:0-15880 GCA_964606455.1 uncultured Spirochaetales bacterium | reverse complement strand
CCCGCTTTGCAGCCCAAATGTTGCGGGAAAACCGTTAAAATCAAATTTGCGTGATAATAATTATGAAAAGCGACGCTCAAAACAGCAATACATGCAAAAAGCGCTCTCAGCCGGAGCTTCTTGCCCCCGCTGGATCGCTGGAATGTTTCCATGCGGCGCTCGATGCAGGCGCTGATGCTGTATATATAGGCATAGATGTCTTGAATGCCAGGCTGCGCGCCCGGAATTTTACCATTCAGACGCTATCGTACCTAATTCCCTATGCGCGCCGTCACGATATAAAGGTCTATGTAACGCTCAATACGCTTGTGAAACAACAGGAACTCCATCCGCTGCTCGATACGCTTTATCAGCTCGAGCAGCTTAGTGTCAACGCCGTCATTATACAGGATTTAGGGGTTGCCTTCCTGATCCGGCGACATTTTCCTTCTTTGAATATATCGAGCATCTCGTCATCAAATTGTGTTTTATCCATTTTTACTCCCCGTATAGGATTCCCAATGAATTACTTCCGTCTTCCGCGGCGGCGGAGGCGGATTCGAGGCGGGATATCCGCAGATAATAAGAAGCTCCGGCAAAATGCCCTCCGGCACTTTCACGATTTCCCGGAGCGCCTTTTGGTTAAACGACCGGATTACACACGCGCCTAAACCGAGGTTGTGCGCCTGAAGTAAAATATTTTGGGCGGCGAAACAGCAGTCCATTTCCGCCAATGTTTCTCCAATTGCGCCCATCTTTTTCACGTTGTATTCCCGGTCCGACAGAATAACGATTACCGCCGGCGGCAGTCCGAGCAGGCCGGGGGAAATAGCTTTTATCAATTTTACCGTTTTCGGTTCGGTTACGGGTATAAAAATCCACGGCTGCGAATTCCCGCCGCTCGGCGCCCAGATAGCGGCATTACAGAGTTTTTCTATCTTTTCTTTTTCAACGGGAAGGTCCTGAAAAGTGCGTACACTCCGCCGTTCCATTATTACTTTTTCCAGTTCCATATTTTGTTCCTTTTTTTTAGTCTGTGTCCCGGCCGGTTATCCTGTCCTGCGCAAATTTCCGACTGCCTTTACCCTGAACCTGACGGCATTAGACGGAAGATAGGCTAAGGGAATTTCTTCGAGCTCAACAACTTCCACGGTTTTTTCATCGGCACCTGCCTTCACGGCCTCTGTTTTGGCCGCTTCCTTCACTTCTTCCAGTACCGCGTCTCTTCCCTTTGTCGCGACATCAAACACTCCGTCGATACTGCCCGAAACCTGGGCAATAGCCGCGCCGATGGCGTTGGCAACTTCATAGTGTTCCGGTTTAATTACCCCGCTCGCGCCTTTTACCGAGTCCGTTACCAATATGCTACCGCCGCCGACAACAATGACAGGGACATCCCCGGCCGATATTTTCATCTTGTCCACCGCTTCTTCAACCATGGCAGAAATAATCTGTATTGTCTTCGAAACATCATTCTTGTCCAGGTCCCGGACTTTCGAAGGATCGCCGAGGCGGCAATTCCCCGCGGCCACGGCTATATCCGTTGCAGTTACTGTTCCGCCGCCGAACACTTTCGCTTCCGTATGGATTCTGTATCCCACCGATTTCGGTCCAACACGGACGGTGTCTCCGGAAATATCGACAATGGATCCGCCGCCTAAGCCGATTGCAACCAGGTCGGGCATTCGGAAGTTTGTCCGCACTCCCCCCATTTCTACAGCGGCACTCGATTCCCTAGGGAACCCGTTTACGAGCACCCCGACATCGGTTGTCGTACCGCCTACATCCACGACAATGCCGTCTTTAATACCGGAAAGATAGGCGGCTCCCCGCAGAGAATTCGTAGGTCCGGAAGCGATGGTCAGCACGGGATAGCGTTTCGCGTACTCTATCGACATAAGGGTGCCGTCGTTTTGGGTAATAAACAGGTCCGCGTCTACCCCGTGGTTTTTCAGTACATGCTGAAACGAACCGTAGGCCCGCTCGGCCAGTTTCCGTATCGCGGCATTGAGTATTGCCGCGTTTTCTCTTTCCAGTAACCCTATGCTGCCGATTTCATTCGAAAGGGTAACGGGAAAATCCGCTCCGAAAACCTCTCCAGCAATTTTCTGTGCCAGCAGTTCCTGCTCATCATTTACCGGGGAGAAGACGCAGGAAACCGCAAGCGCTTCGGCCCCTTTGCCTTTGATATCTTCCAAAGCCTTTCGTATTTCGTCCTCATCAGTTCCCGAAATAAGCGCTCCGTTGTATTCGTATCCGCCCTTTACAATGCCGTATGAAAAGCCGAGGGCTTCCAGCATGTCTTCGGGCCACTCTATAAAAGGAGGAATGCCGTGTCCCGACGGCGATGCCAGCCGTAATACCCCGACCTTCGAAAGCCCCTTCCGCTCGACAATGGCATTCGTAGCATGGGTTGTCCCCAGCATTGCATCGGCGATATGTTCCGGCTTGACAGCGGAATCCCGCAGTACTTTGTCAACCGCGGCGTTTATTCCCTCCGATACATCCTCGGTAGTAGCTTCCTTGCATTTTGCAAGCACCTTGTTATCCTCATCCAGAATAACGGCGTCGGTATTTGTTCCGCCCACATCGATTCCCAGTCTGTATTTCATGATGCCTGCTCCTTTACGAGTTCTTCTATCGGCGTATAATCGATATCGTATTTGAAATACCGCGGACCTACCTGCTTCAGCCCCGCCTCGGTCCTCCAGAAGGGATCGCATGGCATACCGATAACGATAACCCGCTGACCGTACTTCAGGCCCTCCGTTGTAATGGGGTACCCCTTTTCCCTGTCGATAACGGTAATTAAATCGGGAGTAACAGCCGCCGGTTTTCCGTTTTTAGTACCTAATAAATTTTCATTTTGAAATTCGAGTTCGAAAGTGCTTCCCTTGTCACCCTCGGTTCCTTCAATAACAACCTTTCCCCGGATAAAACCGGTAGTAAGGTCTCTCGTTACATCAACGACTTTTCCGCCGAACAAGCGGAACCCCTTTGTTGCTTCGAGAATTGAATCGACGGGGTTTGTTTTCGAACGGTTCGATTCGATAATCCGTTTCCCGATTTCCCTCGCCAGGGATATGGTCCCGCGGACCCCGTACTGTTTCAAGGTCTTTCCGTCCATACAGTAAATACTGATCATCGACGACAGTCCCATCGCCACCGTCGCGGTGCGGGCAAGCACTTCCGACCAGTCGTTTGTTACCGTCTCGAGGATCATCCGGTTGCCCTTTTCATCACAGATAACCATGGGCGTTGATGAAACCCCCGCGACACTGAAAGTAACCATGGGAAGCTCCGGAAAGGCCCGCCCCATACCGTCGGCATCGACTAAGGGAAGTCCCAGCCGCGCTGCGGTATAAATCGGGATACAGGAATTGATGCCCCCCGCCTCGATAGAGATAACGCCGTAGGCTTTTTTATCCAGATATTTTTCAAGCGCCCGGAAGGCGAATTCAGGTTCGGAACCGTTCGGAAGTTTTTCAAGCATTACCGCCGGGGCCCCCATCATGGCCGACGGAATAATCAGTTCATCGTCGGGTACTTCGTCCGCCGATATTAACTGTACGGGGCCGAGCTCCTTAATGGCCTGTTTAGCCATCAGCTTCCCCACATACGGATCACCGCCGCCGCCGGCACCGAGAATTGCCGCGCCGACACCTATGTAATCGAGATCAGTCTCATGCAGATATTCCATGTCTCCTCCTCTTTTTTATAATACATACCGCAGTTGAAATGTCTTTCCCCCGACAACAAAAAATGTTTCGGAACTTAAAATGCCAGGAATGTTTTGCAATTCCTCTTCTAAAAACCGATTATAGGAAAATTCGGTATTGAACATGACCACCGCCATAATATCGAACCTTCCGCTGACGGAGGCCGCGCCGACAACACCCCGCATGGTGGAAACATGTTCCAACGCGGTACTGACGTTCTGCGGCAGGATTTTAAAACCGATAAACGCCGACTGATGTCCTTCAACGGCATTCGGGTCCACTAAGCTGATAATCTGCAGGACCCCCTTTTCGAGCATTCTATTGACCCGGTTCCGGACCGTATTTGTCGTAAGCCCTACTTTTTCCGCTATTTCGCTGTAGGGGGTCCGTCCGTCCCAGAGATGCCTGATAATATCGATGTCCGCTTTATCAAGTTTTTCCTGCATTTACTCACCAAGCAGCACAACAGTTCAGTGCTATCGCACTATTTTGTATACTAATTTAGTGCAGTTGTCAAGTTTATTTTGATTTTTACGGGCATTTGCACAATTTATAAGCAATTTTTTTTGTTATTGCAAATAGACCGTTCTGCACCGAGGCATTTACAAGGCAGAAAACATATTTTCACAAAAAAACCAATTTTTTTTGAAAATTTGACTAAAATTTAAAATCAGGATATGATTTTTCCCTGTATAGATATGTAGGAGGGACATATGTCTATCATATCTATGCCGAAGGAACTAAGGGAAAAGCTCGGTGAAGAGGAATCGTTAGCGCTTATAAAAATGCTGAACGAACAACAGGACGATACGAAAAACTCGGTAATTGAAACGGCGGAACTCCGTTTCGAAAAGAAATTGACCGAAGAGGCTTCCGAAATACGGATAGACCTCGCGGAGACCGAGAAGCGCTTCGACAGGCGGCTGACCGAGGAGATTTCCGGCGTGCGGCAGGACCTTGCGGAGACCGAGAAGCGCTTCGACAGACGGCTGACCGAGGAGATCTCCGGCGTACGGCAGGACCTTGCGGAGACCGAGAAGCGCTTCGACAGGCGGCTGACGGAGGAGATCTCCGGCGTACGGCAGGACATGTCGAAGCACCATGGAAATACCGTTAAATGGATGTTTATATTCTGGATCGGGCAAATCGGCGTCCTCCTCGGTGTCCTGTTAACGTTTTTTAAATAAGCCGTTTTTTTAGATATTACTTTAAAAAGTAAAGTATTCTCTCTTTTCAATCGATTGTAGTACTATGGAAATAGAAAAAATTGCCGCGGAAATCGGGATTTCAGGCGATACTCTTCGGTCTCTCTACCGCAGTTTCCTCGATTCGACTCCGAAAGATCTTGCCGCCCTTAAAAACGGAATAGCACAGCAGGACCCGGATATCGTTACAACCTCCGCCCACCACATAAAGGGGGCCGCGATCAATCTCGAATTGCTGAAACTCGCGGAGGCTGCAAAAATACTCGAAAACAGCGCGAAGCAGGGGAATTGGGAGGAACTGACCCGCCTTTTTCATGAGCTGATATCATCCTTCAAACAGGAAAAGGAAGCAATAGAAAAACTTTTACAGTGAAAACCATACTCGTCGTCGACAACAACCCTATGGTCCTCAGTTTTATGGCAGATATTCTTTCGGGAGCAGGGTATAAGGTGCGTACCGCGGACAACGGACTTACTGCCTTCGATATTTTGAAAACATTGCAGCCGGATTTTATTTTTGTCGATTTAGTTATGCCGGAAATCGATGGGGAACAGCTGCTGCAGGTGCTGCAAAAAATAAAGCATTTGCGGGGAGTGAAAAAAATTATTTTGTCCGCCATTGCGGCTGAGAACAGAGAAAAAAACTTCAGCTCCATTGCGGACGCCTGTATAGCAAAAATGCCCTTTAAAAAAATGAAAGATGCAGTCCTTTCCGTCTTAACGGATTTTGAAAGCGGTAACACGGAAAAATACCGGAACATTATCGTCGGCGCGGAGGAGCTGTACAGCAGGGAAATAACCGAAGAGCTGCTGATAACGAAACACCACCAGGAAATTTTGCTTGCAAGCATAATCGACGGCTTTATTGAAATGACAGCAGACGGGAGAATTCTGTATGCCAACCCCGCCGCCAGGCTTTTACTCGGAGAATCGGAAGAAAACATTCTTTCTGCCGATTTTACTTCCCTGTTTTCTCCCGAATATGGAACACTCATCTCTAAAACACTGTTTTCATTGGAAAAAAACCCCAGAGAAATCGGCGAAAACGAGAAATTAATCCTGAAAGGCAAAAGGGTTCTCGTCAAATTTATTCCCGTTATCTACGGCACTCAGCATTCCATCATTGCAAACCTTCAAGACATTACTTTGCGCAAACAGGCGGAGGACGCAATCAGGACGTCACTCGAACAGAAAGAAAACCTCCTGCGGGAGTTCCACCACCGTGTAAAAACCAACCTGCAAATTATATCCAGTCTGCTGAACCTCCAGTCCCAGCGGGTCTCGGACGATAAATTCAAGCAGCACTTCACACGAAGTCAGAGCAGAATCGAAGCGATGTCTCTGGTACACGAACAGCTGCAGGAATCTTCCGACCTTGCCGGGATCAGTCTCGATAATTATCTTAGTGACCTGGTTTCCCAGATAATTCACACATACGCCGGCTACAACAAGCCGATACGGAGTCGTGTTTCAATACCTGATATCTGTGTCTCCATTGAAACAGCAGTCCCCTTAGGGCTTATCGTAAACGAACTGATAACAAACGCCCTTATTCACGGAATAAAGTATCTCCCGGCCCACAAAAAAGAGGGAATGATCGAACTGATCATCTCCTTAGACGACGGCCGGCACATCCTCACCGTAAAGGACAACGGACCCGGTCTCCCCGCCGATTTTCATCCGGGAAACAGTGAATCATTGGGGTTGTCACTCGTTACCTCCCTTGCCGACCAGCTTCATGGAAGAGTATCGTTTCCTCCCTTTAACGACGGGGCTGCCGTCGAAATCGATTTTCAATTACATTAATTCCATTTGCCTCCGAGGACAAATGATCATATCTTATAAGTAGAATAAAACAGCATATGGAATACAAAGATTATTATAAAACACTCGGTGTGGATAAAAACGCGTCGAAAGACGAGATAAAAAAAGCTTACAGAAAGCTTGCACGGAAATATCATCCGGACGTGAATCCGAATGACAGCGAAGCGGCGAAAAAATTCTCCGATATCAGCGAAGCGCAGGAAGTGCTGACAGACGACGAAAAACGGAAAAAATACGATCAGCTCGGCGCGGATTGGCAGCGATACCAGAACACCGGCGGAGCGGGAGATTTCGACTGGTCGAGATATGCGGCCGGAGGTGCTTCCCCGGGCGGCGGGCAGACCTATTACTACAACGGCGACTGGGAAGATCTTTTCGGCGGCACCGGCGGGGGCTTTTCCGACTTTTTCCAAAATATTTTCGGCGGCTTCGGCGGGAGCGCTTCGGGTGAATCTTTTTCCGGGAGTCCATTTGGAGGCAGCCGCGCTCGGCGCAGCTCCGGGGGCGGTTTCGGCGGGGCGGGGTTTGCCTTTCAGGGGCAGGACCTGTCGGCGGAACTCACCATCTCTTTGGAAGAAGCCTACACGGGGTGTATGCGGGTAATTGATGTGGGCGGTAAAAAAATGAGGATTACCCTCGACCCCGGAATTAAAGACGGGCAAACCATCAAACTGAAAGGAAAAGGAGGCGCCGGGGCCCAAGGAGGCCCGGCCGGAGATTTATATATAACAATACGTGTTACGCTGCATCCGGATTACCGCAGAGAAGGGAACGACTTGTTTCGGGAAGTCCCCGTCAGCGTTTATACCGCCATGCTCGGCGGCAGCTTAGACGTGCAGTCACTCGGCGGGAAATTGAAGCTGAAGGTCCCGCCGGAAACGCAAAGCGGGACAACTTTTCGTTTAAAGGGGCGGGGCTTCCCCGTTTACGGGAAAAAGGGGCATTTCGGTGATTTGTACGTAAAAGTAATTATTCAGGTACCGAAGAATTTACGGCAGGAAGAAAAAGACCTTATCCGTCAGCTCGCGGCCATGCGGAACGAGCCTGCCGGAAGCAGAGTATAAACGAGAACGGGTAGAACAAGATGAGTGAAAGTAGCAATAGTTTTATACAGCTTACAAAGGTATCCGAACTTTTCCACATCCGGGAAGAGGTCTGCCGGGAGTTTGCCGAATTCGGTCTCGTCCGGATCTCATTTCAGGAAAACACACCGTGTTTCAGCAGAGAGGAAATTCCAAGGCTTTTACATATTATCCACCTCTACAGAGACCTCGGAGTTAACAAAGAGGGCATCGAGGTAATACTTCCTATGCGGGAGCGGATAATACACCTGCAGGAGAAGATCGAGACACTGACACGGGAAATTGAACGCCTCGAGGGTGAATACTTTCAGAAAAATGTCGAACTCCCCCGAAAACGGGGGCAGTTCTTTGAATTATAGGCCCCCCTACATGCCGCCGGGGCGGACGCCCGGTGTTACGGAAATATCGAGGAACCAGGAACGCCTGCCGTTCCCCGGCAGGACGGACCCCGTCCCCCACATCTTCGCAAAATCAATCCGGTCCATAGCGGCGGTAGCCGGCTCCGGGGCGATATTGTACTGTCCGGCATATCCTCCTTCATTCAGCCACATTCCAAGGCGGGACACGGTTTCCTTCGGGTAGGACAGGGCAATGGTCAGCTCCCATTCCGGACTGTAGAGCAGACACCACCCCTCCGTTACTTTTCCGGTAAAGTAATATTTCTGATATCCTTCCCCGTTTTGTTCCGGTACTGAAGAGAGATCGTACAGTTCACCAGTCCCCGTTTCCGCACCGCATTCGGCTCGCGGGAAATCCAGCTCCCGTCCGTAGGCGCCTAAGGTCTTTCCGGGAACGGCGTTAACAATCCGGTCCATTCCTTCCGGAACAATAAAGCGCATTCCCGGATGGGTATTGAACAGAGGATGGGCGGCCCAGATATAATCAAAAGGGTACGGGCTCAGGTTTTCCGCCGAATACTCCCCGTGCAGTACGGCACCCCCCGACCCGGTGAGGCTGACCGTTTTCGAAAAACGGTAGGGGAAACGGACACCGAAGACGGAAAACGTAACGGACCCGCCGTCCCCGGCAATGGAATACTCCCAGGGAAGGGTCCACACTTCGCCGTGGTCGGGCATTTCGGTGCCGGCCCAGGGGCCGTCTTCATAATAACAGCGGCTTATAGTCGGAAACATCTCATCGAAACCGGCAAACTCCCCTTCTTCATACTCCGCCGCGTAGGGCGGCCGGGCATGCTCCGGGGCGGGGTTCTGCCAGAGAAGTTCCCGATTCCGGGGCTTGTAGATAATGGATGCCGTCCGTGCCCCGTATTCCGGGGTGATTATCACCTGCAGAATATCGTTCTCGAGAATTACCGCGTTTACGTCCTTGTACTTGCCTTCCCGTATCTGATACACACCTTGCTCCTTTCCATTAATACTCCCCATTAATACCCCGCGAACTGCAGCGCGGTTTCGACATACGCCGTAACATTCTCTACAGGAGTTCCGTATTCGAGGAAATCCACCGGCTGCATAATGAACTTCCCCCCCTCTTTACCGATTTTCATTGCTTCCTCGGTTATCCGCTTGGTTTCGTCAACCGTACCCTTCTGCAAAACGTTTACCTGGTCGATTCCGGAAAGCATGACATATTTTCCGCCGGAACGCCGTTTCGCCTCCGCGAGGTCGGCGACATCACCAAGAGGCGGCGGCGAAAATGGTTCTACGCTTACGACACCCAGCTCTTTGTAGGATTCAACCAAATTCATGATCTCTCCGCAGTTGTGATACATCCCCGGTGTCCCGTTTTTCTGGGCATGGGCAATCAGCTGTTTTTCATAAGGAAGGATATACTCATCATAGGCAGGCTTTCCCAGAAAACCGCCGGGAACATTGCCGCCGATACAGTGGATATCCGTCCCGGCTTCATCGATAGCGGAGATATACCCGCGGCTCCGCTTAAGCGCGAACTCCATCAGGTCGTTGTAAAACTCAGGCTCCACGATAAACAGAGAATACAGGTCCTCGTGATTAATCAAGAGGGACGCGACGTTGAAAGGCCCGTGGGGGCCCCATGTTCCGATAATCCCGTCTTCCCCTAAGGCGGCTTTAATTGCCGCTATCCGCTGTTTGACTTTTCTTTTATACTCCTCCGACGGGCCCGGTTCATACTTCTTCGCTATCTCCAGGTCGGCCGGTGATGCAATCGGCTTTTTTGTACAGGCATGAACGTAAGTGCCGTTCCCCTGTGCGGTGATGGTAAAATCCTGATTCAACTCGCCGCCGGGAGTGCTGATTGTCGACCGTCGAACGAGGTTGTTTCCTTCCCGTATCTCCTCGGTCCTTACTTCCCAATTTTCAGTTTCCCGGGAAACATCCAGCCCGCCGTAAATGATATTCGGATCGATTACATCTCCTAACAGGCGTACATAGACATCGGCCCCAAATTGTTTCTGCAATTCGATACTTTTTAACTGCCAGGTTTCGAAATCCCAAGGATCGACATCCGGATAATTCTGTGCCAGGAAATGTCCCTGGTCATACATGAACAGCGTTACCGGCACCCTGTCCGGCATTTCTCCCCGCAGCACTTTAAGAAACCGTTCCCGTGACGTCATGTGCTCCTCCTTTCTATGCCGTAATACTCGTCCATCGCCTCGTACATTGCAACCACATTTTCCGGCGGCGTGCCGAACTGGATATTGTGGGCCGGCCCGATGAGATACCCTCCGTCCCCGGCCATTGAATCGAGAAGATACTTCACCTCGTCCTTTACCTGCTGTTTCGCGGCGTTCGGCAGCAGCTGCTGAACATCAATTCCGCCGCTGAAGCAGAGGTCCTTTCCGAACTCCGCTTTTATCTCGTGCGGCACCATCCCCTTCGCGCTTGTCTGCACCGGGTTCATGATGTCCACCCCCACGTCGATAAAGGAGGGATACAGCTCCCGGGCGGCGCCGCAGCTGTGAAACTCCACCATCAGCCCGTAGGAATGAGCGAGCTCGGTAAACCGCTTGTAATGCCGGGCATAAAATGCATCGAAAATATCGGGGTGCATAATGAGCCCTTCCTGCATCCCCCAGTCATCGGCAATATGCATGGCCACAACATTTTTTCCGATATACGGCTCCACCGCCTGCAGCAGCCGCGTAAAATATTCGATACCGATATCCGCGATTTTTGTTGTCAGTGCATCGGCAACCTTCGGGGTCAGGGAAAAATCCATAAAGCACTGCTGCATTCCCCGCACTTCCCAGGAGAACCAGCCCACCGACCAGTAGCCTACCATGAACGGGTAGTCCGGATACTGTTCCAGTGCCGGGAGAATGCTTTCGTAATCGTACCAGTCCGGATCGGGCCAGGCATGGTTTTCCACATCCGCAATGCCGATGTCCCCTTCCAAGGCGTATTTATAGGTTTCCGTATATGCTCCCCTGCCGTCGCGGTGAAACATCTTTTTCTGTCTCGATCCCCATATATTATCGAACGATCCGTCTTCATAGGTTTTCAGCTCGGGACCAATATAGACCGGCTCCCAAGCCTTCGCCTCCATGCCGTCGTTCTGAAACCGGTAGTCGATATCGAACTTTTCATACAGAATATTGTCCAGCTCCATTCCCGTAAACTCTTCCAGTGAATAGGTAAACTCCTGCGTTGCCGAATAGAAACGAGGCATGCGATCGAATCCGCTCCTCCCCTTCAGCGCGGCTTTCCAGCGCTCGAGATGCGTCATATAACAATACCCTCCTTGATAGAGATATATATGTACGGACATAAGTATATATCATATATTGTAATTGTCAAGGAATTCTTGTACTATTGTGCCATGATTCTCAATAAGAACTCACGGGTCCCCCTCTACAAACAGGTAAAGGAATATCTCCTCGACTACATCGGCAGCAACGGCGGCGCTTCTCCCCGGATACCGACCGAAGAGGAGATAAGCCGGAAACTCGATGTAAGCCGGGGAACGGTAAAAACCGCGGTGAAGGAACTCGTGCAGGAAAAGAAACTGGTCCGGGTCCCGGGGAAAGGAACGTTTATCGACACGAAACCGCAGAAGGTCTCCTTTGCCACCTGGCTTTCCCTGGAAGAATATACGGCGGCACCCCTGGCGGCGGCCGTTTCCGCCTACCACGGTAAAAAGAGTACCATACATGTTAATGTTGCCTCCGTCCCCTTTGAAAAGTTCGAGCACCAGTTGATCCTGATGACGGCAGCCGGAAAAGCACCGGATATCGCCTCGCTGGTGTATTTGTGGCTTCCGGCTTTCGCCCACCAGGAGGCACTCCTGCCGATAGACGACCTGCAGCCCCGCGGAGTTTCCGAAACCATGTATCCGAACTCCCTGGAAGCGGCGTCGTATCACGGCCGTCAATACGGCTATACCTTAGCAAACGGCCCGGCGATTCTTTTTTACAATCGGGATGTTCTTGCCGGTCTCGGCATCGGCACAGAGCCGAATATCGAAGAATATGAAGAGCTTACGGAAATTTTCGCGGCGGTACATGAACAATCGAAAGGCGAAATAGCACCCTTTTCTATTCCCGTAGGGGACGATGAACTTTTCTTTCTGTATACGATTTATAATTTTCTCTTAGCCTTCGGCGGGGGAATAATTGACGGAGAAAGCCGGGTCGCCTTTCACTCGGAAAGGAACATCGCCGCCTTCTCCTGGCTCCAGGACTTTATCCGGAAGGGGCATGTAAATACAAGGAACAATTTCCGGGAAGAGCGGTATCGCTTCGCCCATAAAAAAGTAGCATTTTCCATCGAAGCACCGTGGCTGAAAGGCATAATCTCGAGCCTCAACCCCGCATTCCCTGCCGAAAGCCTCGGGTTCTCCACCCTGCCAAAGGGACCCGCCGGAATTCGGGGAGCAGTTCTCTACAACATCATTTTATCAATTTTCAGGCAAAACCATGATCCGCGGCTTGCAGCGGATTTTGCGGACCATCTATGCAGGGACCCGGATACGTGCAGGCACTTTTATTCCGAAGCGGGACTGCTGCCGGGATACCGAGACATTACCGAAAGCGATCCGGTGTACAGCGACGCTTTCGGAAAAGTTTTGCAGGAGCAGATGAAAACCGCCGTCCCCGTACCTTCCAACCATCCTTCATTCCTGCTTTCCATCGTATTCTGCGCGAAGGCTGCACGGGAAATTCTCTTAGGCGGGCGCGACCCCGCCTCCGTATTAAACGGAACGGCGGAGATCCTCCAAGAACTGTACCGGCAGTAACGGTATCGCCAATGCCGGCACCTGACCGTCTTGCCGGGGCTACCAAACACTTTACCAAGCTCTTGTAAATCCGTATCATAAAAGCCATGGGTACGCAATATAAAAAGGTCCGGCTCTGGCTGTTACTGATCATAGGGAGCACCGGATTGTTAACTTCATGTGCTTCGACCTACATCGGCCGCTATTTTTCCTGGGGCACCATCGGCGGGCCGGAGATGCAGGATAAATTCCCGACCAGGGAGATATCAACAGCCCCCGCGGTTTTTCAGTTCAGGGAAGATCCGGACCGGGCCGAGGAATACGCTCAGCTGTTTCTGCGGATCGAATACCGCAACTCTGAAAAAGAACCGGTCCGAAAACCCTTTCCGGCTTTCCTTTCCGATACGGAAACCCACGCGTTTATCGTCATTATTGACGATACGATTATTTACGAATCCTACGCGGAAGGTTTTTCCCGGGAATCGACTATAGCCTCCTTTTCCATGTCGAAGTCGGTTACATCGGCCCTCATCGGTATTGCCGTCGACGAAGGACTCATCGGCAGCGTTAATGATCCCATCGCGAAATATCTTCCCGAATACAGCGGTAAAAAATTCAGCGGCATCACCGTCAGGAACCTTCTTGCAATGAACGCGGGATTTCAAAACTCCGTCGGGTTCGCTCCTTGGAACAATTTCGTCCGCTCCTACTTCGACCCCGATCTGCGGAAGGTGGCGCTGAATCAGAAATACAAATACCCGCCCGGGAAGCATTTCAGCTACAACAACGCAAACACCCAGCTATTGGGAATTATCCTGGAACGGGTAACCGGCGTTAGTCCGTCGAAATACCTGGAAGAAAAACTCTGGACTGAAATCGGAACAGCGGGAAAGGCGTACTGGAGTATCGACAGTAAAAAGAACGGATTCGAACAGATGGCCAGCGGCCTCTACGCCCGTCCCCTGGATTATGCCCGCTTCGGCAGGCTTTTCTTAAACGGCGGCAGTTGGGAGGGGGAACAGATCATCAGCCGGCAGTGGGTCGAGAAATCGACCACAAGCGATTCCTCCCGGGGCGGTCCCGTGGAATATTTTCAGCTGAAAAACAAAGACGATTCGTTTTACGATTTTTTTATCAACGGCAGCGGATATTATGCCTACCAGTGGTGGGGATACAAGAAGCCCGGGGAAACACCGAGCGACTTTTACGCCGCCGGCATGTTCGGTCAGTACATCTATGTGTGCCCCGAAAAAAACGCCCTTATTCTCCGCTTCGGAAACGACGCGGGCGAAGTGTATTCCTGGTCGGAGATTTTGAAAGGATTTGCCGACCGGTTGTAATACCGCGGCAGCAAAAATCCTTGACACCTGGTGTAGAATTGTATATATTTAGCTAGTCTAGCTATATATAAGGGAAGTAGTATGTACGAAACTTTGGCCGCTTTGTTAAAACGGCTTCGCCTGACAATGGCGGCGGACGCCCCGGCCGCGAAAGCTGGGATTACCGGCGCCCTTGCCGGTGCACTGGACGAAATAGCGGCCCGGCCCGGAATCGGCGTCGCGGGCGTCGCGGAAGAACTAGCCATTTCCGTGGCAAGCGCCAGTGTCCTCGTCACAAAACTGACCAAGCAGGGATTTATACAAAAACAAGAATCCCATAATGACGGCAGGGCGGTCACCCTGTTTGTTACGGAAAAAGGAAAAGAGATGGCACACCGGATATTACAATACCGGCTCTCCTTCGCGAAGCGGATGCTCAAAGGACTTGACGTGAAGGAAAAATCAGAGTTTATACGGATTTTGAAAAAGGCTTTAGACACAAGAGAGGTAGTATGAATGTCACCACCATTATCGTCAACGGAATAGCGGTTGCCGCGATTATAGCCGCTTTTATCAAAGACCGGCAAAAAGCAGCGGCAGGCATTAAGGGGGGCCTTGTTTCCCTGCTCTTTCTGGCCCCGCTTATGCTTCTTATCGTTATCGTTATCGGCTTAATTATGACCTTTCTTCCGCCGTCGGCGATAACGGCCGCCGTCGGTGACGAAGCGGGGATAAAAGGTATTTTAACCAGTACGGCAATCGGCGCGGTCATCCATGTTCCGGCCATTATCGGATTTCCAATCGCGGCGTCGCTTCTGTCCGCGGGCGCTTCAGTAAGCGCTGCCGCCGCGTTTATAACGTCACTAACCATGATCGGTATCGTTACGCTGCCGATTGAAATTAAGGAACTCGGCGTTCGGTTCGCCGTCATTCGAAACGTTTCCGCCCTCATTCTCGCCGTCTGCATCGCCCTTCTCGTAGGAGTTATTTTATGAACAACAAGAAAAAGCGGAAGAACCTCATTCGAGACAGTTTTTTTCTAGCCGGCGGTATCATTGCCGTTATCGTTATACTTTTTATTATACCGGAAAAAAGCGGCGTTTTTTTCGCGGAATCGAAACGGGTCCTTCTTGAACTCGCCGGGGTGCTCCCGGCGGTGATGATTTTAATGGGGCTATTCAATGTATTTGTATCGAAAGAAACGGTGGTAAAATTCCTCGGTTCCAGCGCCGGAATAAAAAGCCTGTTCTTAGGCCTTGCCCTTGGAACACTTCCGACGGGCCCCCTCTACATTGCCTTTCCCGTGGCGGCATCGCTGCGAAAAAAGGGCCCGCGAACGGCATCCGTTTTACTGTTCCTCTTTTCCTGGTCCTGTATCAAACTGCCCCAGGAACTGGCGGAACTCCGCTTTATGGGATATGAATTTATGCTCGTAAGGCTCGGCGCGACAATCGCCTTAACGGTACCCGCAGCCCTTTTGATGGAAAAAATATTGGGAAAAGCGGAGAAAACGGATTGATGGTTTCCTTGACAATCATACATTATTGTACAATAATGTACGTACATTTTAGTTGAGGAGCCGACCATGAACCACC
>CAZSGZ010000063.1:0-15992 GCA_964606455.1 uncultured Spirochaetales bacterium | reverse complement strand
CGGTGTACTCCCTATCACTACCAAGGCATTCTCGCCGTTGGCCGCGGTGAAATCAATTGAGTATTTCTTCTTCAGGTCTTGCAGGTACACAAAAATCGCCCTGCTTCCCGGCTGGCCGACAATATCGCCGAGAAACAAGGCACGTACAGTATCAGCCACTGGAATACCCGCTTTTCCTATTTCGCGTACTCGACGATTCGTGTTTCACGGATAATAGTTACCTTTATTCTGCCGGGATAGCGCAGCTCGCTTTCAATTTTCTTCGCAATGTCTTTCGCCAGCAGTTTTGCTTTATTATCATCCACCGACTCGTTATTGACCATAATCCGAAGTTCACGTCCCGCTTGAATGGCAAATGCTTTGTCCACGCCGTTGAAACCTTCCGCGATTTTTTCCAAGTTTTCAAGGCGCTTGATATAATTATCCAGGGTTTCCCGCCGTGCTCCCGGCCGGGAAGCTGAAATTGCATCGGCAATCTGGACGATAACGGATTCAACGCACGTCGGTTCAACGTCATTATGATGAGATCCGATTGCATTGATAACCCGGGGGTCCTCTCCGATTTTACGGGCAATGTCGGAACCGACTTCGGCATGGTTCCCGTCGCCGTCCGTTTCAATTCCCTTTCCGATATCGTGAAGAAGAGCGGCCCGTTTTGCCAGTTCCCGGTCTGCGCCTACTTCGGCGGCAATCATACCCGCGAATATGGCAACTTCCTTGGCATGATACAACACGTTCTGTCCGTAACTGGTACGAAAGTAGAGACGGCCGAGGGCGCGAATCCCTTCCTGCGTCATATTATGAATTCCGAGGTCGAAGGTCACCTTCTCTCCCTCTTCCATAATTTTCTGGTTGATCTCCTTCGTTACCTTGAACACGACTTCCTCGATACGTGCCGGATGGATTCTTCCGTCGGCAATGAGCCGTTCTAAAGACGCTTTGGCCACCTCTTTCCGGACCGGATCGAAACAGGAGATAACCACCGCTTCGGGCGTATCGTCAATAATTATGTCAACACCTGTCATTGTTTCTAAGGTACGGATATTCCGGCCTTCCCGGCCGATGATACGCCCTTTCATTTCATCGCTGGGTAAACTTACCGATGTTACCGTAACCTCGGAACTGATGTCCGTCGCTATTCTCTGGATTGTCGTTACGAGAATGTCCCTGGCCCGCTTTTCGGCGTTACCCCGTGCATCTTCTTCAATTTTGTTGATAAGTACTTGCGCATCATGCTTTGCATCCTCTTCCATCGACTGCATAATGAGCTTCTTTGCTTCGTCTGTAGTTATGCCGGCTATCCGTTCTAATTCAGCCTTCCACCTTACCTCTTCCGATTCTAAAAATTTCTCTTTTTCTAAAAGCTTCCCCTCACGGTTTGACAGCATCTGCGACTGATTTTCAACTGCAGATGTTTTCTTCTCTAGGTTTTCTTCTTTCTGTAAAAGCCTTCTCTCAAATCTCTGTAATTCATTTCTTCGTTCTCGAAATTCATTATCCTGTTGATTTCGTTCCTCAAGTAATTTATCTTTCGCCTCTAGAATTACTTCCCGTTTCTTTGCTTCCGCCTCTTTCAAGGCGTCCTGTTTTATTCTTTCCGCTTTCTGTTCGGATGAAGAAAGTTGAAATCTGGCATACAGCCATCTTATTGACCAACCTAGAATCAAACCAGCGATGGGAAGTATAATTATCAGCAACCAAGCCATAGACTTCCCCCACTTTTGTAATGTGGCAAATATTATAAAGAATAGTAAAAAATTGTCAAGCTAAAAGGCATCACACTGATAGAAAATCGGAGGAAAACAACTTATTTATGAAAATCTGTATCGATTGGACCCCGTTTTTGAACCCGAAAAAGAGCATTCCGTCAATATTTTTATAGACACCGGGGATAAAGAGGTAATTCTGCAGGTGGCGTTTGTCGTTTTCTGAAAGTTTCGGTTTGAATGCCGGCAGTTCGATACTTTTATTTTTCCCGTAGAGATAATTTTTCTCTTCCATAACATACCGAACAATTTCCTCATTCACAAAATATGAAAAGGACTGTATACTTTCGCTATCCAATCCAATGGTGATATCAGGCTTGAAAGCACCGTTATCATATACAAGAACGCCGAGATATACCGCGTCGACGGCTTTTGAAAGCCTCATCAGTCCTTTAATCGGAGGTATATTTGACTTTTCCATTATTTCGAAGAGAATATCGATATTGAGTCCTTCCTCCGTAAAGGCGGCGTGGAGTGTCTTCTTCCCCCCGGTACTGCCGTGATCATCTTTTTCCTCGCTGCCTGCCGTATCTTCATGGTGGATAGACAAATCCAAAGATAAATCGACGTCGGAAAATGAAAAAAGATCTTCGATAGTTGACGTATCTTCTTTTTTCTTCTTTTCAACACCCAGCACATCATCGGTCAATTTTTTGAAATCCCGGTTCAATCCTTCTTCTCTCCCTTCGGAGATAATATTTTCACTAATTGTAAAAATACCGTCTTTTTCTTCGATTACAGCTGCCGCTGCTTCCGGAATCAATCCATAGACCTCCGCCGCGGGAAGAATGGAGATAATGTTTTTTTCCAGGAGGTAATCTAAATCGGTATTTCCGGTATTCTGAAGTACACCGTTCTGATCGACCATTTCCTCCAGCTCTTCGGGTTCCTCCAGTTCTTCAGCTGCACTTGCTTCTATTTTCTTGAAATTCCCCGTATAGTCGGCCCCGAAACCAGATTGAAAAAGGCTGCCGTAAAAAGACCCGCCTGAAACTTTGTCCAAAACAACTTCTGCGACTTCACCGTCCGCTTCAGCTTCCGCGAGTTCCTCGATATGCTCCGCCGCCGTTTCTTCACCTTTTACGATGTGCAGAGGAGTGAGGGGTATCTCATCAGGTTCCTCGAGTTCGACGAGGTCTTCCTCCTCATTTATTTCCTCGATTTCTTCCGGCTCCTCTTCCGGGACCTCTTCAACTTCTTCTATTTCGTCCGGGGTCGGTTCTTCAATTTCTTCTATTTCTTCAAAGTCTTCGGCGGGCTCCGGCTCCACTTCGGTTTCAGGTTCCCCGGGAACGCCTTCTTCCTCCGGGCTTACTTCTTCATACTCTTCTTCACTAAACTGAATATCTTCAACGTCTTCGGCTTCAGCCTGGTCGTCAATTTCTTCGAGCTGCGCCGCTTCTTCTGTCCTCCCGGCTTCAGCCGGTTCCTCGGCCTCTTCTATCTCTTCTATCTCTTCTATTTCTTCTACTTCGCCGAGTTCTTCGGCTTCCTCTATTTCTTCGACCTCGGCAAGCTCCTCGGCTTCTGCCGGCTCCTCGACAGCCTCGATTTCTTCGACTTCGGCAAGCTCTTCCACTTCGCCGAGTTCTTCCGCTTCCTCGATCTCCTCCGCTTCATCAAGCGTTTCAATGTCTTCACCTTCATCGATGTCCTCTACGTCGACAGGCTGCATGCCGGATGTAAAAGATTCTTCTTTCGGTGCAGGTGCAGGTGCAGGTGCAGGCTGCGGAGCCGGGATCGGGAGTCCCCCGCCGGGGCTGTATTGGACATTAAGCGCCGTACCGCTCTTTAAAACACGCTCAAGGGCCTCTTCAAGATTATCAATATTTATTTTTGACGGTCCCGCGCTGATCTTGCTGCCGATAACTTCAATTATCTCATCCCAGCTTTTTTCAATTAAGCTGTCAACCGTTTCTTCCTTCGCGCCTTTGAACTTCCCGATACCGCGTTTGATCTCTTTCTTTACCAGTTCACGCCGCGCGCCAAGTTCCCGCTTCCATTTCTCCCAATCTATACTTTCCTTGTTTTCAACATACTCTTTTAAAAAATTTACCTGAAAGCGTTTTATCCTTTCGCTTAAAATCAAGACTTTATCCTGGCGTAAACTTAAAATGAGAAATAACAGAAGGAAAAGAGTTATGAAAAAGGAAGCCATGAGAATAATCTTTAAATAATTATTGAGGGTAAACACATTATCCGGCAGCAGACGGCCGACTACATAGAAATAGTTTTCCGATTTACTGCTGAGAAGCGCAAAGGTGTTTCCGCTGTCCGACTGAAGCAGACTTTTTTGTTCCGCAATTTTTGTACCGCGGCTCCAGGTTTCCCTGATCTGTGTGATAACCTCCTCGTTAATATCGAGGCCGGAATGGATTAAATACCCGCGTTCATCGACAATATCGACCGTTTGCCCGGTGATGAGCGCTCCCTGCTGAAGAAGGTAAGATGTAAAATCCTTTCCGGAAACATAAAATACCGCCGTACCCTTAAAAATGGAAAGAGAATCGTAGAAGGGAAACAGAAAAACAATGTGATTATTAACGCCGTCGATTCGTATCGCGCCGTCCTGTCCCTTTCCCAGCATGAATGCATCGGGGTCGACGACATTTTCAACATCTTCCAAGCGCTTATAGGTCAGGCTGTAATCGGTTTGGCTTTTTATATCCGATCCGAGGGTGCTGTAATGGATATTGCCGTTTTCATCTAAAAACCGGACAAAGAGAAAGCCTGAAAGTTCTTCCTGAAGATATTGAAACAGTTTTTCCCGTTCATTGATATCTTCCGTGCTTAAATTCGGTAAAAATGAACGCTGGATGAACCCCTGTCCTAATACGGCATCGAAGCGTTTTAAATATTTATCATGGTAATCGTCAACGAAAGCTGTCGTTCTATGCAGTTCTTCCTGAAGCGAATTACTTACGCGCTGATTGTAAAATTTTGTTTCAATAACGCTAAATAGGCCTGAAAAGGCCAATACAGAGAATCCGCCGAACACTACAACTGTAATAAGAAGGCTTAACGCCGCCTTCTGTACGGTTTTCATGAGAAAAGGAAGGCCTCCTGTCCTGTGTCTACTAGTATCGACACATTATAGCCTGAAATCGAGTTAAAAAAGAGGAGGCAACGCCTCCTCATGTATTATGTAATTAAATGGCCGATATGTAAATACTTGCGAAGGAGTGTTATTCCTTCTCTTCTTCAGCTTCAGCCGGCTCTTCCGGTGTTTCTTCTTTTTCGGCTTTCTTTTCAGGCTTTTCAACTGTTTTGGCTTTTTGGGACTTTTCCGCGGTCTTTTTCTTTTTCTTTTTCGGCTCTTCTTCCCGGTCTACCAGCTCTAAAAGGACCATTTCCGCGGCATCGTTATTCCGGTATCCAATTTTCAAGATCCTTGTATAACCGCCGTTACGGGCACTGTAGGTAGGTGAAATCTCCGTAAAAAGTTTCCCTAATACAGCCTTGTCCTTTATATCTTTTGCAATAATTCGTCTGTTATGGACCGAATCTATCTTTGCCCGAGTTACCATTTTTTCCGCGGTCTTCCGGACCTCTTTTGCCTTTGCCTTCGTCGTTTTAATTCTTCCGTATTTGAAGAGTGAGGTAACCATGTTTCTGTGCAGTGCATTTCGATGACTCGGTTTTCTGCCGAGCCTGTTGAATCCTTTTCTGTTATTCATCACTTACTTCCTTGCTGCTTTCAAGTTTTTTCGCCGCTTTTAAATTACTGTAATCGGTCATACCGAGGGCTAAGTTCCACTCTGAAAGCTTTTCTTTAATTTCAAGTAACGATTTTTTACCGAAATTCCTTGTTTTTGCGATCTCTTCTTCGGTTTTCCGAGTTAAATCACCAATTGTTCTAATATTTGCGTTCTTGAGGCAGTTACTCGACCGGACTGAGAGTTCAAGTTCCTCCACCGGAGTGTTGAGCAGCGCCCTTACCCGTTCTTCATCCTCATCAACTTCTTCATCCCCGGTTATTGAATCTTCGTCAAAATTAATGAATATGGTAAAATGGTCCTTTGCGATTTTTGCTGCTTCCGCCACCGCGTCTTCCGGCAGCACGGAACCGTCCGTCCACACTTCCAGATTCAGCTTGTCATAATCGTTCCGCTGTCCCACTCTGGTATTTTCTATATTGTATTTAACTCGAAGCACCGGAGAAAATACCGAATCGAGAGCAATTGTACCGATGACGTCAATATATTTTTCATTCACCTCCGCCGGTACATACCCGCGGCCGAGGTCAATCTGAATTTCGAAATCGATATTCGCGTCTTTCATGAGCGTGGCAATAACAAGGTCGCCATTTTCAATTTCGATGTCATTTCCTTCCGCTAAATCCTTCCCCGTTATCTCTCCCGCTCCTTTGCGTTCAAGAAAAATCGTTTTCGATTCGGAGTCGTTCGGCAGTTTAATCCTTAACTGCTTAAAGTTACTGATAATTTCAGGTGTGTCTTCAACAACCTCCGGTATGGGCTCAAACTCGCTGGAGATAAGATGAGGGTTCCCTTCCTGATCGTATGACGTTATTTTAACTGCTGTAACGGCATATCCCTGAATGGATGAAAGAAGAATGCGCCGCAGCGTATTGCCGATAGTTGTTCCGTACCCTCGTTCAAAGGGGTAGGCAATAAACTTTCCGTAGTTCTTCTTCGCCTCGCTGTGTTCAAACGTAATGCCTTTAGGACGTTTAAATCCCTTGAGAAGGTTTTTCCTCGCCATATATATACTCTCCGTTATACTGTCTATCTGGAATACAACTCAACGATAAGTTGTTCTTTTATATCCTCGAGATCGGTTACGTCGTTTCTGCTTGGAACGTTTTTCAGGGTTCCTTTCATCTGATCAGGATCAACCTCCAGCCAGGGGACTACACCCGATCTAGTGTATTCTTTCAGGCTTTCTTTCACAACAGTAAGTTTTTTTCCCTTTTCGCTTAATTCTATTGCGTCCTCCGCTTTTACAATATATGAAGGAATATTTACTTTTTTTCCGTTTACCATAATGTGACCGTGCAGTACCAGCTGCCGGGCCTGGGCCCTGGAGGAAGCGAAGCGCATCCGGTATACGATGTTGTCGAGTCTGCTCTCGAGCATTGTAATAAGGTTATCGCCTGTTTTCCCGGATTTCCGGTCGGCTTTTTCAAAAAAGATAGCGAACTGTTTCTCGTACATCCCGTAAATCCGTTTTACTTTTTGTTTCTCCCTCAGCTGCAAACCGTAATCCGACATCTTTTTTGATCTGCCCCGCGGATCTTTTCCCGGGGAGTTCCGTTTTTTCGTTATCGGACATTTTGCGCTGTTGCATCGCTCGCCCTTCAAAAAGAGTTTTCTTTTATCCGCTCTACAGAGCCTGCATACTGGTCCTGTATACCTTCCCATTATCTATACTCCTTATTATACACGTCGTGTTTTTCTCGGCCGGCAGCCGTTGTGAGGAATAGGAGTAATATCTTTGATACTCCGCACCTGAAGTCCGAGAGCGCCAAGGGCCCGAATCGCGGATTCCCGGCCGACTCCCGGGCCTTTAACAAAAACATGGACTTCTCTGAGCCCGTAATCTATCGCTGTTTTTGCGGCCGTCTCCGCTGTTGTCTGCGCTGCATACGGGGTTGATTTCTTAGCCCCCCTGAAGTTAAGTGAACCGGCGCTTGCCCATGAAACTGTATTCCCGTTTAAATCGGTAATCGTGACAATTGTATTGTTGAATGTAGCCTGAATAAATACTTTCCCGATCTGTACCGTCTTTTTTTCTTTTTTCTTCTTTACCTTAGCCAATCTGTAGACCCTCCGTCATCTTATACTGCCTTTTTCTTACCTGCAACGGTTTTTCTCTTGCCCTTTCTGGTCCGAGAATTGTTTTTAGTTCTCTGCCCGTTAACCGGCAGTCCTCTCCGGTGTCTCAGGCCCCGATAGCAGCCGATATCCATTAGCCGTTTGATATTCATCGAAACCTGTGTCCGTAAACGTCCCTCGACTGTATAGTCATTTTCTAAAATTTTTCTTAGTTTGTTTATATCGTCAGCAGACAGGTCGTTCATTCGCTTGTCCGGCTCGACACCTGACTTCCTGCATGCTTCTGCCGCCGTAGACCGGCCCACACCATATATATAGGTAAGGGCTATTTTAACGGCTTTATTCGGTAAATCGACTCCCGCGATACGTGCCATACTCTTCTCCTATTTTTGCCGCTGCTTGTGCTTCGGATTAGTGCATATTATCCGAACAACGCCGCGGCGGCGAATTACTTTACATTTATCACAAATCGGTTTTACGCTTACACGCACTTTCATTTTCTGTTCTCCTACTCTATAAATTCCTGGATTTTATCTTTCCCTTTTTCGTCAATCCCTCATGATGATGCATCCGCAGATGTCCTTCTATTTGTGACATGAGATCCAGATCAACCCCTACCATAATCAGCAATGAAGTACCACCCATAATCATGGCCACCTCCATGGGAAAATTAAACAGCTTATTGACAATAGTCGGAATTATAGCGATAAACGCCAGAAATAAAGACCCCGGCAAAATAATTCTGCTCAAGATTTTATTTAAATATTGTTCCGTTTTTTCAGCCCGAATACCCGGAATAGACCCGCCGTTTTCCCGTATCTGTTTTGCTATTTCAGACGGATTCAAGGAAACCTGTGTATAAAAATACGCGAAAAAAACGATAAGCAGGGTATACACAATGAGATACGGAGCTCCGCCGAAATGGAGCCAATTGGCAAAATCACCGAGCCATTTGACCCGCGTTCCAAGGTTGCCCGCGATCTGCAGAGGAAACTGCAGAATTGAAGACGCAAAGATGACGGGAATAACACCGGAGGGGTTGATTTTAAAGGGGATGTAAGTGTTCTGGGCTCCGTACATCCGCCTGCCTACAACACGCTTGGCGTAGTGCACCGGTATTTTTCTCTGTCCCTTCTGTTCGTAAATGACAAGGGCTACAATACCAACAAACATGATAAATACAATGATAACAAAAACCGGGTTCAGCTCTCCGGTCTGTATGCGCCGGATAAGTACACCGATGGAATTCGGCATTCTCGCCACAATTCCCGCGAATATTAAGAGAGATATACCGTTTCCGATCCCCCGCTGGGTTATCTGCTCACCCATCCACATAAGGAAAACCGTGCCCGTTGTAACCGTAATCATGGCGATTAGGGTATACGGCAATTTTGCCATGGTAAGTGCGTCGGGTATTTGATCGGCATATACCGTAACAACGTAGGATTGGATGAGACAAATCAGCACCGTGCCGTATCTGGTATACCGCTGGATCTTCTTTTTTCCGCCTTCTTCCTGCGATATCTTTTTCAGAGCAGGGAATACAAGCAGCAGCAGCTGCATAATAATGGACATTGATATGTACGGCATAATACCGAGCATGAAAACAGAGAAATTTTTAAAAGCGCCCCCGGCAAAGAAGTCGATATATTCGGTCAATCCCATACCGCCGCCTGATGCCTGGGAGGTAAAGTACAATTTCAGGGCATTCACATTTATTCCTGGAATGGGCAAAGCGGCACCTAAACGAAAAATGATGAGAATCATTACAGTGAATAAAATACGCTGTCGTAAATCTTTAATGCGAAATATGTCCAGGAACGCGTTTCGTGCCATATTTATTCTTGCCCTTCCTTATCTTCGTTTGTCTCTTGCTTGCCGTCTTCCTGAGTAGTTTCGGCAGCAGGTTCCTTTACGGTGCCTCCGGCTTTCTCGACCGTTTCTTTCGCGGACTTTGATATTTTCAGGTCTTCTATGAGCAATTTTTTCGTTACTTCGCCCTTTCCGAGAATTTTGACGTACCGGGCACTGTTCTTTACAAGCTTTTTCTCTTTCAATGAAGCAAGATTCACCGTGTCTCCATCGTTAAATTTACCCTCGACTTCCGTTATACTGAGGGGGATATATGTCTTTTTAAAAGGATAATTGGAAAAACCCCGGCGCGCGACCCTCCGGTATAAAGGCATCTGTCCGCCTTCAAATCCCGGACGCACACTTCCTCCGGACCGTGATTTCTGTCCTTTGTCTCCCCGGCCGCAGGTCGAGCCTTTCCCGGCACTGTCTCCCCGTCCGACAATTTTTTTCTTCTTTACCGCTCCCTTTGGAGGTTTGATTGGTTTCATGCTCATGTTATTCAATCTCCTCGACACTCAGCATATGGGAAACAGTCCGGACCATGCCCATTGTTTCCGGATTTACATCTTTAATGACGGACTGATTTATTTTCCGTAACCCTAAGGCGTGTACGGTTTTTTTCTGTTTCGGCTTCCTGCCGATGAGGCTTTTTCGAAGCTGAATTTTTATTTTCTTCGCCATTCCTTAACCCCATAATTCCTGTAGTGTTTTTCCCCGCTCTTTCGCGATTACCTTTGCGGGTAAAATGTTCTGAAGCCCGTTAAATACGGCTTTCAGAATGTTCATCGTATTTTTCGATCCTAAAGACTTACTCAAGATATCGTGGACCCCGGCCGCTTCCATAACTGCCCTGACGGGCCCGCCGGCAATGATGCCGGTACCCGGAGATGCGGGCTTTAGTAACACGTTTGCGCTTTTAAACCGTCCGTTTATTTCATGAGGCAGCGTCGTCTTCTGCATGGGAACACGGATCATGCTTCCTTTTGCCTTTTCGATACTCTTCCGGATAGCTTCCGAAACATCGTTGGCTTTTCCGAATCCGTATCCCACATTGCCCTGTTTATCGCCGACAACGACGAGAGCGGAAAACGAAAATCTCCGTCCGCCTTTCACGACTTTGGCGACCCGGTTCAGTTTTATCAATTTTTCAATATATTCATTATCTTGTTCCACATCGTCCTCCAATCTAGAAAGTTAATCCGGCTTTCCGAGCGCCTTCCGCAACCGCCTTAATAACTCCGTGATAGCGGTAACCGTTTCTGTCGAATACAACCGCATCGATCTTCTTCTCTTTCAGGCGCTGACCGATTAACTCGCCCAGCTTTGCTCCGCCGTCGACGTTACGCTTCAGCTTGTCCCTCGTTTCCGCTTCGATTGTACTGGCTGAAGCAACGGTGCTCCCGACAGTATCATCTATTACCTGAACATAGATATTTTTATTGCTCTTGAAAACAGTCATCCTGGGGCATTCGGGAGTACCGCTTATTTTCCGCCGTATGTGCCGTTTTCTCCGAGTCCTTCTCGCTTTCTTTTCTTCAATTTTTTTCATACAAGCACCCTATTTAACACCTGCTTTACCGATCTTTCTGCGTATCGTCTCATCTTCGTATTTAATGCCTTTTCCTTTGTACGGCTCGGGCGGTCTGAGCGAACGGATTTCAGCACTCACCTGACCAACCCGCTGGCGGTCAATGCCGGATACCTTTACCCTGTTGTTCCCTTCCACCTCGATTTGAATGTCCTCCGGAATATAATACTCTATCGGGTTCGAATAACCCAAATTGAGGACCAGTTCTTTGTCCCGGACTTCAGCTCTGTAACCGACACCGCTTATCAGCAGCACCTTGGAAAACCCTTCGGATACACCGATGACCATATTCGATAACAGTTTCCGGTACAAACCATGCAGCGCGCGTACCTTTTTCAGTTCACTGTTTCGCTTTACAACCGCCATCGAATCCTGAAGCTCGACCTCGATTCCCCCTTTTACTTCCTGCTCAAGGGTACCCTTCGGTCCTTCAACTTTCAGGAAACCTGGTGTAAATTCCACCTTTACTTTTTCCGGGATGGCAACCGGCATATTCCCAATTCTCGACATTGCTCTTCCTCTCCAATTACCAGACTGAACAAATAACTTCACCGCCGACTTTTTTCTCGACGGCTTTACTTCCCGTCGTAACGCCGCTGGAAGTTGATACGATCAGTGTCCCGTATCCGTTCAACACCCTCGGCATTGTCCTGTAACCGGTGTACATTCTCCTGCCCGGTGTTGATAATTTCTTCAGCCCGTGAATAATGGGCTCGTTTTGTTCATTGTACTTTAAAAATATTCGAATAGAACTCTTTCCGTTCTGCCCGGTTTTCTTAAAGTTTTTAATATATCCTTCATTCTTCAATATCTTGATTAATTCAAGCTTCATCTTCGACATTGGGACATCAACTTTTTCGAAACGGGCAGAACTTGCATTCCGAATTTTTGTTAGCATATCAGAGATTGGATCACTAACGGCCATGTTATACTCCTACCAGCTTGATTTTGTTACTCCGGGAATAAGGCCTTCACTTGCCAAATTCCTGAAACAAATTCTACACATTTGAAATTTTCTCATATACCCGCGAGGCCTTCCGCAAATGCGGCACCTATTTACCTGTCTGGTTTTATATTTCGGTTTCCTCTGCGCCTTAATAATTTTTGATTTCTTAGCCATTATTTTCCCTCCATACCTTATTCACTTGTTTTCTTTTCAAAAGGCATGCCAAGTTTTGATAATAAGCTGTACGCTTCCTTGTCGGTCTTTGCGGATGTTACAAGAACAACGTTTAAACCGCTTATCCTTTCGATTTTATCGTAATCAATTTCGGGAAAAATGATTTGCTCGGTAATCCCTAATGAATAATTCCCGTGACCGTCAAAGGCGTTGATACTGATTCCCCGAAAGTCCTTGACCCTCGGAAGCGCTACGTTAATAAGCCGGTCGAGGAATTCCCACATGTAGTTCCCGTGCAGCGTTACCTTCGCCCCAATTTCCATTCCCTGCCGGACTTTGAAATTCGATATAGATTTCCTTGCCTTTGTCTTGACCGCGTGCTGTCCGGTAATTAAAGCCATTTCCTCCACCGCCGAATCGAGCAGTTTTTTGTTCTGAATAGCCTCGCCGACACCCGCACTGACCACGATTTTTTTAACCGTCGGGATCTGCATGACTGATGTGTATCCGAACTCTTCCTTCAATTCGCCGGCTGCTTTTTTGTAGAATTCTTTCAACCTTGGTACGTAACTATTTTCCATTACAAAGCTTCCCCGCATTTCTTACAAATTCTCGATTTATTTTCTTTATCGACCTTGAATCCTATCCTCGTAGGGCCGCATTTTTTGCATACTATTTGAACATTGGAAACATTCAATGGGGCCTCGATTTCAATAATGCCGCCTTTTTCATCCTGGCGTTTTGGTTTTACCGCCTTTTTCACCATATTCAGGCTCTGGACGATAACTTTACCGCTTCTCCTGTCTACCTGAAGGATCTTTCCTGTTTTTCCTTTGTCCCGTCCGGTCATGACCATAACGTGGTCGTCCCGCTTTACCTTCAATTTTCCAACTGATGCCATCTGACAACTCCTAGAGTACTTCCGGGGCAAGGGAGACTATCTTCATATAGTTTCCTTCCCGCAGTTCCCGGGCAACCGGCCCGAAGATCCGCTTCCCCAGAGGATTTTTATTTGCATCGATCATTACGCAGGCATTGTCATCGAAACGTATATACGTTCCGTCCTGCCGGCGCAGCTCTTTCTTTGTCCGTACAATTACCGCTCGTTTCACATCGCCTTTTGCAATCGCAGCGTTCGGCAGTGCGTCTTTCACGGCAACGACAATAATATCACCGATACCCGCGGACTTTCGTTTACTACCGCCCAGGACCTTCACACACTGGACCCTCTTGGCACCGCTGTTATCCGCTACATTTAAATAACTCTGCATCTGAATCATTATGGTACTCCTGCACCCGTACTACTTATATTTTCAGGACAAACCCGTCGTGCTATTTTGCACGCTCCACTATTTCCATCAATTTCCAGCATTTTTCTTTACTATACGGCTTTGATTCTATTACCCGTACCGTATCACCTACGCGGGCCTCATTTTTTTCGTCATGGGCCTTTACCCGTTTCGACTGGATAAGATATTTCTTGTACAGCCGGTGGAGCTTTCTCGTCGTTACCTGCACAACAATTGTTTTGTCCATTTTATCGCTGACAACCGTACCGGTATACATTTTCTTCCCGGCTGTCTGCTGTCCTTTATTTTCACTTACCGTTTCCACTTACCTCTCCTAAACCGATCGAATTCCAAGGTCATATTCATGGATAATGGTATTGACCCTTGTTATTTTCCTGCGCAGATTGCGCAGTTCCAGCGGATTGTCTACGTGACCGACTATCCTGTCGCACCGCAGCTTGAAATATCTGTTCTTCAGCTCTTCCCGTTTTGTGTGAAGTTCGGCATACGTCAAATCGTTAAATGAATCTCTCATACTATTATCCCACATCCCGTCGTTCTACGAACTTGGTTTTTATCGGCAGCTTGCTGCTTGCCAGTTTCAGTGCCTCCATTGCCAGTTCCCGGCCTACACCGGACATCTCGAACATCATTGTTCCCGGTTTTACCGGAGCGACCCAATATTCAGGGTTGCCTTTCCCTTTTCCCATTCTGGTTTCCGCCGGTTTTTTTGTGTACGGCATGTCGGGAAAGATACGGATCCAAACCTTACCGCCCCTCTTGATATGCCGGGTCATTGCAATTCTCGCTGCTTCAATCTGCCGGTTGGTAATCCAGTGGGATTCCATGGAAAGCAGTCCGTAATCGCCGAAGGAAACTCTGTTCCCCTTAGCGGCTTTGTTCGTATTATAATTGCGCTGACGTTTTCTGTATTTTGTTCTTTTCGGACTGAGCATTTCTCTAACTCCTTAGGTGCTCTTATCTTTTTTACTCTTTACGAGCAACCCGGCATCTTCCTTCCGGTCTTTATCGTATACCTCGCCGGTGAATACCCAAACTTTCACGCCGATGGTCCCGAATGTCGTTTTCGATTCGGCAAAGCCGTAATCGATATTCGCCCGGAACGTATGAAGCGGGATCCGTCCCTCTTTATACTCCGCCACCCGGGCCATTTCGGCCCCGCCGAGTCTTCCGGCGACTTTCACTTTAATGCCCTGCACTCCGGCTTTCATTGCATTGCTCACAGCCATTTTCATTGAACGCCGGAACGATGACCTTGAGCGGAGCTGTTTCGCGACATTTTCAGCGACAATTTTGGCATTTATTTCCGGCTTTTTAATCTCTTTTATTTTCAGTTGGATCTTTTTACCGGCTATTTTCTGGAGCCGTGCGCCGATTTTTTCGATATTCGACCCTTTCGCGCCGATAATAATTCCCGGCCGAGAAGTATGGACGACAATTGTTATCCGCTGTGGATGCCTGATAATCTCCACATCGGCAATTTCAGCTCCCCTCGCCTCCGGACATGCTTCGAGTTCCTTCCGCAGCGCAAGATCTTCATGCAGAGTATCCGCGTAATCCCTCGGGTCTACATACCACTTGGATTTCCATGTTTTATTAATTCCTAACCGCAAACTTATCGGATTTACTTTTTGTCCCATCCTATTCCTACGCTCCTACGATCTCATCAACCACAACTGAGGCGTGACTGAGGCGTTTTAATAATATATCTCTTCTCCCGCGTGCCCGGGGCCAAATCCGCTTATACCGCGGTCCTTCGTCTACACACAGTTCTTTGATATACAGCATTTCTTCATCAAGTTCTTTGTTCTGGGCCAAGGCGTTCGAAGCGGCAGACTGCAGCACCTTCTTCAACAGACCCGCTCCCTTCTGCGGCATGCCGTCGAGAAGCGCCATAGCTTCCGCGTAAGGCCTTCTGCGGATGACGTTGGCCACCCGCCGCAGTTTTGTAGGTGAAATCATCAAGTATTTGGCGGTCGCCTTATATCCTTTTTTTGCTTCCATTTTTCCAACCTATACGTTCATTTGTTATTTTTTTGCTGCCTTCTGGTCAGACCTGGAGTGCCCGCGGAAAATCCTCGTGGCCGCGAACTCTCCGAGTTTGTGCCCTACAAGATTTTCGGTTATATACACCGGCACCCATGATTTACCGTTATATACCGAGATGGTAAAACCGACCATCTCCGGAATGATGGTAGAACAACGTGAGTATGTTTTAATCATCTTCTTGTTCCCGGTTTTACTCATTTCAACAACGCGTTTGAAGAGCTTCTTCTCTATAAACGGTCCTTTTTTTATCGAACGTGCCACAGGCTACTCCTATTTCCTTCTCTTAACAATAAACTTGTCGGAATACTTATTTTTCTTCCGAGTTTTATACCCTTTCGTCGGCTGTCCCCATGGTGTTACCGGATGGCGCCCGCCTGAAGTCTTTCCTTCTCCGCCTCCGTGAGGATGATCGATGGGATTCATAACTACACCGCGCACTTTTGGGCGCCTGCCCTTCCACCGCGAACGGCCTGCCTTTCCCAGGGTGGTGTTCATATGGTCTTCATTTCC